>DASTJE010000025.1:0-23594 GCA_035716845.1 Burkholderiaceae bacterium | reverse complement strand
CGCGCCGAGGCGGTGAGCCAGGAGAAGATGGGCAAGCTGACGGCCGGCATGCCGCTGCCGCCCGGCATGAAGTTCCCCTTCTGAGCCGCACCGCAGTTCGCCCATGGCCGAGGCCAGCCTCAGCACGCTGATCGAGGCCCTGCGCCGCCTGCCCGGCGTGGGCATCAAGTCGGCGCAGCGCATGGCCTTCCACCTGTTGCAGCACGACCGCGAGGGCGCGCTGAAGCTGGCCAATGCGCTGCACGGTGCGGTCGAGCACGTGCACCACTGCGAGCGCTGCCATACCTTCAGCGAGCACCGCGTGTGCGGGCTCTGCACCGATACCTCGCGTGATGCCAGCCGTCTCGCCGTGGTCGAGACGCCGGCCGACCAGGCAGCCCTCGAGCGCACCGGCAGCTACCGAGGTTGCTACTTCGTGCTGATGGGGCGCCTGTCGCCGCTGGACGGCGTGGGCGTGCGCGACATCGGCGTGGCCGAACTGCTCGAGCGTGCGGCCGATCCGGCCGTGCAGGAAGTGATCCTCGCGCTGGGTTTTTCGGCGGAGGGCGAAGCCACGGCGCACGCGCTGGGCCAGGCGTTGCGCGCGCGCGGCAAGACGGTGACGCGGCTGGCGCGTGGTGTGCCGGCCGGCAGCGAACTGGAGTATGTCGATCTGTCGACCATTGCGCACGCGCTGAGCGACCGTCGCTGAGCGCCGCTCGTGCGACGGCGTCGGTCCCGCTGCGCCGCAGCGCCCATCGAAAGGCCCACCATGCCGTATCCGATGTCCACGCGAATCGCCCAGGGCTTCGCACTGTCGGCTGCACTGTCGGCCGCCCTGCTCGGCGGCTGTGCCGCCATCACGGTGGCACAGATGGAGTTGCCGGCCGCGCTGTCCGGCGCCGTGCCGCAGGTGTTCCAGGGCCTGCGCTATGGGCGCCAGGGGCGCTTCGACCTGGACGGTGCCACGGTGCGTTTCGAACGCTCTGCCGATCGCCTGCAACTCTTCGACGCGCTGAGCCAGGACAAGGCGGCCGTGAGCTACACGCTGGAGCGCGCGGGACAGCTGGCGGTGCGTGCCCAATGCCGCGCGCGTCGCACCGAGGTCAGCCTGGGGGTGCTGGTCGGGGCCGCACGACCGCTGCACGTGCAGTGCGAGTGGAGCGGCGGCGCGACGGCACGCCTGGACATCGCCGAGCGTTCCGCAGCCGCCGGAACACGCCAGGAGCGCGAGGGTCGCTACACCGAGGGCGACACGGTGTTCGAGATCCGGTCCGTGCACCGTCTGCAAGGCAGTCCGCTGCCGCTGGCACAGCCCGCCGGTTACGTGGTGCTGCGCGGTGGCCAGGCTGTCGGCGCGCTCGAGCTCACCGACAGCGTGCCGCGCCTGTGGGCGATCGGCCCGCCTGCGCAGCAGCAATCGGTGGTGCACGCCGCGGTGGCACTCGGCCTGCTCTGGGACCCCGGCGCGATGGCACCCTGACGCGCGCGCGGGTGCGTTCCTGGCCGCGGCGCGCAGCCTGACGGTGCGCGCCCGGCCGCTCTCGGCACGCCGTGGTGCGCGCCTCAGCGCTGACGGGGCGTGCGCGTCGACCGAGCGGCCGACGCCGCGCGCGGCCGCGGCCCGGGTTTGGCGGCGGCCTTGGGCGGAACGTACACCACGACGAGCACGCCGGCCGGGAAGCGCGCCTCGGGCGAGACCTTGTTCCACTGCGCGACCTGCTGGGCACTGACGCGATAGCGGCGCGCGATGGCGGCCACCGAGTCGCCCTGCTTGCCGACGCGGAAGGCCACGCGCCGCAGCGGGGGCGCCTCGGGTGACAGCCACAGCGTCGCGTTCTCGGCCAGCGTGTCCGACACGTCGCCGGCCCGTTGGCCATTGCGAGGCACGAGCAGCGTCGAACCCGCCTTGACCAGCATGCGGGCCGGGATCGCGTTGACCTGGCGCAGCTCGTGCTCCGACATGCCGGTCAACCTGGCCGCCTCGGCCGGTTTCATCGTGCGCGAGGCGCGCCAGGCGGTCCACGACGCCAGCGGACCGGCGTGGGCCGCCAGGGCCTTCACGAAGGTATTGGCATTGTCGTAGGGCAGCAGGATCTGCGCGGTGCCGGCGGCCACGATCACGGGCTTGTTGCTCTGCGGGTTCAGGGCCTTGAACTCGTCGATCGGAAGATCGGCCAGGCGCGCGGCGAGCGCCACGTCGATGTCGCGCTCGATCGGCACCGCCAGGAAGTACGGGTGGTTCTCCAGCGGCGGCAGCACCAGCCCGTAGGCCGCAGGGTTGGCGACGATGTTCTTGACCGCCTGCAGCTTGGGCACGTAGTCGCGGGTTTCGGCCGGCATCTTCAGGCTCGCGTAATCGGTGGGCTTGCCCAGTCGTTCGTTGCGGCGGATGGCGCGCTGCACGTTGCCCTCGCCCCAGTTGTAGGCTGCCAGCGCGAGGTGCCAGTCGCCGAACATGCCGTTCAGGCGCGTCAGGTAGTCGAGCGCCGCGCGCGTGGACGCCAGCACGTCGCGGCGATCGTCGCGGAAGAAGTTCTGCGTCAGGTCGAACGTGCGCCCGGTGGCGGGCATGAACTGCCAGATGCCGGAGGCGCGCGCCGACGACAGGGCCTGCGGGTTGAAGGCGCTCTCGATGAACGGCAGCAGGGCCAGTTCGGTGGGCAGGCCGCGCCGCTGCACCTCCTCGACGATGTGGAACAGGTAGCGGGTGCCGCGGTCGGTCATGCGTTGCACGTAGTCCGGGCGCGACGCGTAGAAGCGCTCGCGGCTGCGCACGTACTCGTCGTTCAGGTCCGCGATCGCATAGCCGTCGCGGATGCGCTGCCACAGGTCGGTGTGGACCGAACGGTCCTCGAGGTCGATGCGCACGTCGGGGCGCAGCGGGTCGTGCGCCTCGGCAGCCGGCGCAGGGTCCGCGCTGGCGGCGCCGCTGGACGCTGCCTCGGGCGGCACGGCGGCGGGCGCGGCCAAGGGCGGCGCGGAGGCGGTCGCCCCGATCACGGGTGCCTCCACGACCACCGCGCGCGGCGCATCGACGGGGGCCGCCTGCGGCAAGGCAGGCGGCGTGGCACAGGCGCCGAGGAGCGCGCTGCCGCACAGCGCGAGCAGCGCACGGCGCATGCCCGCGCACGGTTGAGCGGGACTGAAGGGAATCGTCGTCATCGGAACTGGTTCTTCCACTCGCGCAACGCTGCCAGCACGCTCACCGGGTCGTCGGCAGGGGCGCCACGGGCGAGCGCCTGTGCGCGCGGCCCGGGTTCTCCGACACGAAGGAAAGGGTTGATGCGGCGTTCGCGGCCGATCGTGGAAGGGAGGGTGGGGCGGCCTGCGGCACGCTCGGCCTCGCACCAGATGCGATGGGCCTCGACGTCGGCGTTGGCGGGCTCGACGGCCGCCGCAAAGCGCAGGTTGGACAGCGTGTATTCGTGAGCGCAGCACACGCGCGTTGCGTCGGGCAGTGCGGCCAGGCGCGTCAGCGAGCCGTGCATCTGCGCCGGCGTGCCTTCGAACAGGCGTCCGCAACCGGCCGAGAACAGGGTGTCGCCGCAGAACAGCAGCGCCGCACGGCCGTCGGACGGGTGGCTTGCGTACGCGATGTGACCGGCCGTGTGGCCCGGCACGCGTACCACCTCGAACGTCACACCCAGCACCTCGACGACCTGTCCGTCGGCCAGGGGCGTGTATGGCTGCGGGATGCGCTCGTCGGCCGGTCCGAAGACCGGTCCGCGCAGGCGCGCGCGCAGTGCGTCGATGCCGCCCACGTGATCGCCGTGGTGGTGGGTCACTAGAATCGCGGCCAGCTCGAGGCCCCGGGCGTCCAGCGCGTCGTTCACCGGGTCCTCGTCGCCGGGATCGACGACGAGCGCGCGCGTGCCGTCGTGCAGCATCCAGATGTAGTTGTCGTCGAAAGCGGGCAGGGCGACGAGTTCCATGGGCGCCGCGATTATCTTCCGGGACAGTGACGCGATGAACGACCCCCACCGCAGCGATGCACTGGCCGCCTGGCTGGACACGCCGCCCGGCCGGTACTTGCTGGCCTGGGAACAGGCGCAGCTCGACCGCGTCGTGGGGGACATCTTCGGCTTTCACGCGCTCCAGCTGGGGTTGCCGCAGCTCGATGCCCTGCGCGCCAACCGCATGCCGCACCGCTGGCTGTCCACCGAGGCCTGCGGGGTCGGGGCGTTGAGCGCCGACCCGGACGCGCTGCCGTTCCCGGAGCGCAGCCTCGACCTCGTCGTGCTGCCCCACACGCTCGAGCTGGCGCGCGATCCCCATCGCACGCTGGCCGAGGTGGAGCGCGTGCTGATGCCCGAGGGGCGCCTGGTGATCCTGGGTTTCAACCCGGCCAGCCTCTGGGGCCTGCGCCAGCGCGCGGGGCGACTGCGCCAGTCGCTGGGCGGCACGGCGCCGATGTATCTGCCGCGCCCGGGCGAATTCATCGCCTACTGGCGACTGCGCGACTGGCTGCGCCTGCTGTCGTTCGAGGTCGAGGGCGGACGCTTCGGCGCCTACCGGCCGCCGCTGCGCTCGCAGCGCTGGCTCGATCGCTTCGCCTGGCTGGACCACGTCGGCGATCGCTGGTGGCCGGTGCTGGGTGCGGTCTATCTGGTGGTGGCCGTCAAGCGCGTGCGCGGCATGCGGCTGGTGGGCCTGGCGCGGCGCGAGCGCGCCAAGGTGCCCGCGGCGCCGGCGGTGGTGACGCAGCGCCGGCGCGAACCGCACGACATCGCCTCATGAGCACGACGGTCCGCATCTACACCGACGGCGCCTGCAAGGGCAATCCCGGCCCCGGGGGCTGGGGCGCCTGGCTGGTCTGGGGCGAGCACGAGAAGGAACTCTGGGGCGGCGAGGCCCAGACCACCAACAACCGCATGGAGCTCACCGCCGTGATCGAGGCGCTGTCGGCGCTCAAGCGCGCCAGCCGCGTGGAGCTGCACACCGACAGCGAATACGTGCGGCAGGGCATCACGGCCTGGATCCACAACTGGAAGCGCCGAGGCTGGAAGACGGCCGACAACAAGCCGGTCAAGAACGTCGACCTCTGGCAGCGCCTCGATGCGCTGGCGGCGTGCCACCACGTCGACTGGCGCTGGGTCAAGGGTCATGCCGGCGATCCGGGCAACGAACGCGCCGACGCGCTGGCCAACCGCGGCGCGGCGGCGCAGCAGTAGCCGACCCGATTCACGATCGGCGGCAAGCCGTTACAGTGCGCCGATGGCGATCGGAAAACTCCATACCTTGGTGGCCGTGGTGGGCATCGCGGCGGCCGGTGCCGCGGCGTGGTGGTGGCAGCGCAGCACGCCTGCGTCCGCACCGGCAGACGCCGTGGCCGTGGCGTCCCCTGCATCGGGCGCGGCGTCGGGTGGCGGTGCCGCTCGCCCGGGCGGCGGTGGCCCGGCTGCGGTGGAGGTGGCGCGTGCTCAGACGATGCGCATCGAGGAAGACGCGCAGGCCGTGGGCTCGGTGCGCGCGGCGCAGACGATCGTCGTGCGGCCCGAGGTCAGCGGCCGCATCGTGCGCCTGGGCTTCAAGGACGGCGACCGGGTGCGCCGCGGCCAGGTGCTGGCGCAGCTCGACGATCAGTTGCAGCGTGCGCAGCTGCGGCAGGCCGAAGCCCAGGCCGCCATCGCGCGTACCAACCTGCAGCGCAGCCGCGAGCTTCTGGCGCAGAACTTCGTGAGCCAGAGCGCGGTCGACCAGAACGCCGCTGCGCTCGACGTGGCCGAGGCCCAGGTGGCGTTGGCGCAGGCCCAGCTGGCGCGCCTGACGATCGCCGCGCCGTTCGACGGCGTGGCCGGCATCCGCAGCGTGAGCGTCGGCGACTACCTGAAGGACGGTGCCGACATCGTCAGCCTGGAGGACCGCTCGCGCCTGTGGGTCGACTTCCGACTGCCCGAGCGATTCGTCGGCTCGGTGCGCGTGGGGCAGACGGTGGCGATGTCGCTGGATGCGCTGCCGGGACGCAACTTCGACGGCACGGTCGAGGCGCTCGATGCGCTCGTGGACACCAGCGGGCGTTCGTTGCTGGTGCGCGCACGCATCGAGCGGCCGGTGGCCGAGCTGAAGTCCGGCATGTATGCGCGCGCGCGGGTCGTGTTCGCGGTGCGCGAGCAGGCTGTGGTGGTGCCGGAGGAAGCCCTGGTGCCGGTCGGCGGCAAGCAGTACCTCTACAAGGTGGTGGACGCCCCGTCGGACGCTCCCGGTGCGGCCAAGGTCGCACAGCGGCTGGAGGCCCGGCTGGGGGCGCGCCTGCCGGGCCGCGTGGAGATCCTGTCGGGCATCGCGCCGGGCGATGTCGTCGTCACGGCGGGCCACCAGCGCCTGACGCGTGGGGATTCGGTGCCGGTGCGCGTCGTCGACCTCGCGCGCGCCGGCGAGGGGCCCGGGCCTCGCGCCGGCCGGCCCGGCGGCGCCTCGGCCCCCGGCGCGGCCTCCGGGCCTCGCAACGGCTCGGCGGTCTGAGCCCGTCGCACTTCGCCAAGGACCCCGGTCATGCGTCTGTCTGAAACCTCGGTGCGGCGCCCCGTCCTCGCGACGGTGATGTCGCTGCTGATCGTGCTCGTGGGCCTGGTGTCCTTCGATCGCCTGTCGGTGCGCGAATACCCGCGCATCGACGAGCCCGTCGTGACGGTCAACACCCGCCTCATCGGCGCCTCGTCCGAGGTGATCGAGTCGCAGGTGACCAAACCGCTGGAGGACTCGATCGCGGGCATCGACGGTGTCGACATCATCACGTCGATCTCGCGTGCCGAGCAGAGCCAGATCACGGTGCGCTTCAAGCTGGAGAAGAACCCCGACAACGCGGCGGCGGACGTGCGCGACCGTGTCTCGCGCGTGCGCGGGCGCCTTCCCGACGCGATCGACGAGCCGGTCATCGCCAAGGTGGAGGCCGACGCGACGCCGACGATCTGGCTGGCCTACACCAGCGAGACGCTGAGCCCGCTGGAGGTGACGGACCTCATCAACCGCATCGTCAAGCCGCGGCTGCAGACGGTGCCGGGCGTGGCCGACGTGCAGGTCGGCGGCGACCGCAAGTACGCGATGCGCGTGTGGCTCGATCCCGACAGGCTCGCCGCCTACCGCCTGGCGGTGCAGGACGTCGAGGACGCCTTGCGCAAGCAGAACCTCGAAGTGCCCTCGGGGCGCATCGAGAGCGCGCAGCGCGAATTCAACGTCACCGCGCGCACCGACCTGAACTCGGTGGCCCAGTTCTACGAGATCGCGCTGCGCACCGTGAACGGCTACACCGTGCGCATGCGCGACGTCGCGCGCGTCGAGGAGGCGGCGGCGAGCGACCGCTCGCGCGTGCGCCTGAACGGCGTGCCCTCGATCTCCACCGGCGTGATCCGCAACGCCACGGCCAATCCGCTGGAGGTGGCCGCTGGCGTGCGCGCGGTGATGCCGCTGATCCAGCGCGACCTGCCGCCCTCGGTCACCGTGGTGCAGGCCAACGACAACTCGGTGTTCATCGACCGTTCGATCAAGTCGGTGTACACGGCCGTCACCGAGGCGGTGGTGCTGGTCGCACTGGTCGTGTTCTTCTTCCTGCGCACCCTGCGCGCGTCCATCATCCCGCTGGTGACGATCCCGGTGAGCCTGGTCGGCGCGTTCGCGCTGATCGCCGCGGCCGGCTTCACGATCAACACCCTGACCCTGCTGGCGCTGGTGCTGGCGATCGGCCTCGTGGTCGACGACGCGATCGTCGTGCTGGAGAACATCTTCCGGCACATCGAGGAGGGCTACACGCCGTTCCAGGCGGCGCTCAAGGGCATCCGAGAGATCAGTTTCGCGGTCGTCGCGATGACGCTGACGCTGGCCGCGGTGTTCGCGCCGCTGGCCTTCACGCCCGGCCGTACCGGACGCCTGTTCGGCGAATTCGCGCTGACACTGGCCGGCGCCGTGCTCGTGTCGGGTTTCGTGGCGCTGACCTTGACGCCGATGATGTGCAGCAAGCTGCTGCGCCACAACCCGAACCCGACCTGGTTCGACAGCCACATGGAGCGCGCGCTGGTGTTCGTCAGCGACCTCTACGGGCGGTCCCTGCGTGCCGTGCTGCGCCGGCGCTGGATCATCGGCCTCGTCATGCTCGCGTCGGCCGCCGGCAGCTGGTGGCTGTTCAGCACCGCAAAGCGCGAACTCGCGCCACTCGAGGACCGAGGCACGATCATCATGCCGGTGCGCGCGCCCGACGGGGCCACGCTCGACTTCACGGCGCGCTACATGGACGCGATCGATCGCGTGACGTCCAGCTATCCCGAGTTCGACCGGCGCTTCATGTTCATCGGCGGCGGCCAGGTTTCGCAGGCGACGGCCGTGCTGCGCGCCGTCGACTGGGACCAGCGCCAGCGCTCGACGCTCGAACTGGCGCGCGACCTGACGCCCAAGATGCAGTCGCTGCCGGGCGTGAACGCGTTCCCGATCACGCCGCCGAGCCTGGGCCAGGGCTTCCGCGAGCGTCCCGTGAATTTCGTGATCCAGACCAGCGACAGCTACGAGAACCTGTCTCGCGTGGCCGGGCAGTTCCTCGCCGAGATGAACCGCAATCCGGGATTCGTCCAGCCCGACATCGACCTGCAGCTCAACAAGCCGGAGATCTTCATGGAAGTCGACCGCGACCGCGCGGCCGACCTCGGGGTCAGCGTCGACGCCGTGGCGCGCACCGTCGAGACCATGCTCGGCGGGCGCGTCGTCGGCCGCTACAAGCGCGACGCCGACCAGTACGACGTCATCGTCCAGACCTCCAGCCGTGGCCGTGCGACGCCCGACGACATCGAAAAGCTGTTCGTGCGTGGCCGTGGCGACGCGGTGGTGCCCTTGTCGTCGCTGGTGCGCATCCGCGAATCGGTCAGCCCGCGCGAGCTGAACCACTTCAACCAGCGTCGCTCGGTCACGATCACCGCCAACCTGGCGCCGACGTTCGCGCTCGGCGAGGCGCTCGGCGCGATGGACGCGATCGCCGCCAAGGTGCTGCCCAGCGGTTACGTGACCGAGCTCAACGGCGTCAGCCGCGAATTCCGCGCCTCGTCCGGCGCGCTGGGCCTGGTGTTCGTGCTGGCGCTGTTGTTCATCTTCCTGGTGCTGTCGGCGCAGTTCGAGAGCTTCGTCGACCCCTTCGTGATCCTGCTGGCCGTCCCGCTGTCGATGGTCGGGGCGCTGCTGGCGTTGCGCCTGTCGGGCGGCACGCTCAGCGTGTATTCGCAGATCGGGCTCGTGACGCTGGTGGGCCTGATCAGCAAGCACGGCATCCTGATTGTCGAGTTCAGCAACCAGCTGCGCCGGCAGGGCCGGTCGATCCACGAGGCCGTGGTCGAGGCGGCAAGCCTGCGACTGCGGCCGATCATGATGACCACCGGCGCGATGGTCCTGGGCGCGTTGCCGCTCGCGCTGGCCAGCGGGGCCGGTGCGGAGAGCCGCCAGCAGATCGGCTGGGTCATCGTGGGCGGGATGTCGGTCGGAACCTTGCTGACGGTGTTCGTCGTGCCCACGGTCTACACCTGGCTGGCGCGCCAACGGGTGCCCGGCGAGATCACCGAGCGCTCGGTCGAGGGCGCGCTGCCCGCCAAGTAGCAAGGCGCGCGTCGGCGGCGCGCGTCAGACCAGCCCGTCGAACGGCATGACGTCGACCTCGTCGCCGGCGGCGACCGAGCCCTGCCCGTGGCCGAGCACGACCATGCCGTTGGCCACGCTCATGCTCGACAGGATGCCCGAGCCCTGGCTGCCGGTGATGGCCACCTCCCAGCGCCCGTCGGCCGCACGCGTGACGATGCCGCGCTGGTACTCGGTGCGGCCGGGCTTCTTGCGCAGTGCCGTCGTGCAGCGAGCGCGCAGCATCGGCAGCGGCGAAGGCGTGGCGCCGCCCATCGCCAGCAGCGCATCGCGCACGAAGGCATAGAACGTCACCATCACGGCCACCGGATTGCCCGGCAGGCCGAAGAGGATGGCCTCGCGCCCATGGCCCGCGATGCGCCCGATGGCCATCGGGCGGCCAGGCCGCATCGCGATGCGCCAGAACAGCACGTCGCCCAGCTCGGCCATGATCTGTTTGGTGTGGTCGGCCTCGCCGACCGAGACGCCGCCCGAGGTGATCACCGCATCGGCGCTGGCCGCGGCGCTGGCGAACGCCGCGCGCAGGGCCGCCGGGTCGTCGCGCACCACGCCCAGGTCGAGCACCTCGCAGCCCAGGCGCTGCAGCATGCCCCAGATCGTGTAGCGGTTGCTGTCGTACACGCAACCTTCGTCGAGCGGCTCGCCGATCGAGCGCAGCTCGTCGCCGGTGGAGAAAAAGGCCACGCGCAGGCGGCGCCGCACCGGCACCTCGGCCTGGCCGAGCGAGGCCAGCAGGCCCAGGTCGGCCGGCCGGATCACGCGCCCGGCGCGCAGCGCCGCCTGGCCCCGCGCCAGGTCCTCGCCGCGCAGGCGGCGGTTGTCGCCGGGGCGCACCACACCGGCGGGGATGCGCACGGCGTCGTCCTCGGCGCGGGTGAACTCCTGCGGCACGACGGTGTCGAGCCCTTCGGGCATCACGGCGCCGGTCATGATGCGCACGCAGTGGCCGGGCGGGACCGCGCCGGCGAAGGCCGCACCGGCGTAGCCGGTGCCGGCCACGCGCAACACGGTGTCGCCGGCGCCCATCAGGTCGGCGCCGCGCAGTGCGTAGCCATCCATGGCCGAGTTGTCGTGCGCGGGCACGTCGATCGTCGACGTCACGTCGTGCGCCAGCACGCGCCCGAGCGCGGCGCGCAGCGCCACCGACTCGACGGCGTCGACGCGCGTGACCAGGCGCGCGATGAAATCCTGCGCCGCGGCCACCGGCATCGCGTCGGGGTCGTAGCCCGAGACGCACGACGCGATCTCGGCCAGGCGTTCGGCAGTGGGGTTCATCGCAGGTTCAGCACCATCAGGTCCTTGTCGTGGAAGCGCCCCTCCACCCGGATGGCGCGCGGCAGCGTGCCGTAACGGGTGAAGCCGGCCTGCTCGTACAGGCGCACCGCTGCGGCATTGGCGGCGGTCACGCTGAGCGTGAGCTGGTGCAGCTCTTCATCGGCCGCCGCGCGCGCGATCAGCGCATCGAGCAGCGCGCGGCCGATGCCGCGGCGCATTTCATCGGCCCGCACCATCGTGCCGACCACGTGGCCGACGTGGCGCACCTTGCTGCGCGGATCGCGCTCGAGCGAGATGGACCCCACCAGACGATCGCCGCGGAAGGCGCCGAGCGTGAAGCCCTCGCCGGGTGCGCCGCCCAGGCGCGCGCGGTAGCTCTCGGCCGTGCGCCGGGCCTCGGTGGGCGCGTCGGACGTGAAGGCCTGCGCGTGGTGCACCAGGGCGTGGTCGCGCAGCGCCTTGTAGGCCGCCAGGTCGCTCTCCACGAGGGCGCGGATCGCCAGGTCGGGCCAGGGTGCGGTCATCGCGCGGCCTGCAACTGCTGGAGTTCCGCCGCGGTGTTGGCGTTGAAGAAGGCGTGCGCGTCCTCGAACGGCACGCCCACCGCACGGTGTTGGGCGAACCAGGCGTCGATCTTGCGCCCGCCCCCGTGCAGGAAGGCCACCAGGCTCTCGGCCAGCGACGCGCGCAGCAGGCAGAACACCGGTTGCGGCTGTTCGTGGCCATGCTCGACGGTGGTGGCATAGGCGATGTCGGCGCCGTCGGCCGCCAGCGCAGCGGCCAGGCGCGACACGAGGTCCTCCGGGAAGTCGGGCGTGTCGCACGGCACGGTGGCGAGGTATGGCGTCTCGCAGTGCTCGAGCCCGGCCAGGAAGCCCACCAGCGGGCCGGCGAAGCCTTCGATCGGGTCGGGCCAGACCGGTGCGCCGAAGGCCTCGTAGGCACCAAGATTGCGGTTGGCATTGATGAGCAGCGCACCGACCTGCGGCTGCAAGCGCAGCAGCGCGTGCAGGGCCAGCGGCAGGCCGCGATGATTCTGCAGGCCCTTGTCGACGCCGCCCATGCGGCTGCCACGGCCCCCGGCCAGCACGACGCCGGTGATCTGCTCAGCGGGAATCACGTTGCGTATCCTTCGTCGCGGGAAAGGGGTCGCCGCGCCGCGCCGGCCCCTGCATCACGGCCACGATCCAGCATCCCACGGCGTAGGTGGCCACCATCGACAGCCCGAACACGATGCCGCCGGCGACCATGAAATCGATCAGCATCTGCCGGCGCTCGACGTCCTCGGCCAGCCCGGGTTGCAGGCCCACGCGCGCCCATTGGCCGATGGTCCAAGGCAGCGCGAAGGCCGTCGCCAGCGCGAGGCCGAGGCGAGCGCGGGTGGTCCGCGTGAGCCAGCGGGGCCAGGGCATCGCAGTCAGCCTCCGATGTAGTGCATCTCGACCTTGCGCGCGCCGCCGCTGGCGGCCAGTCCGGCGCTGCGCAGCTCGGAGTAGCGGTCGCTGCGCCCTTGCCAGAGCGCGGCCAGCGCGGCGGCGATCTGCTCGTCCGAGGCGGCGCTGTGGCGCAGCAGCTGGCGCAGGTCGTGGCCCTGGGTGGCGAACAGGCACAGGTAGACCTGGCCCTGCGTGGACAGGCGGGCGCGATTGCAGTCGCGGCAGAACGCACGGGTGACGCTGGAGATGACGCCGATCTCGCCGCCGCCGTCGAGGTAGCGCCAACGCTCGGCCGTCTCGCCGGGCGGCCCGGCGTCGACGGGCTCGAGCGGGAACACGTCGGCGATGCGCTCGATCACCTCGGCCGACGGCAGCACGTGGTCCATGCACCAGCCGTTGGTCTCGCCCACGTCCATGTACTCGATGAAACGCAGCACGACGCGCCCGTCGTAGTGGTCGCGGAACCAGCGCGCCATCGGCAGGATCTCGGCGTCGTTGGTGCCGCGCTTGACCACCATGTTGACCTTCACCGGCCCGAGGCCGGCGGCCAGCGCGGCATCGAGGCCGGCCAGCACGTCGGCGACCGGGAAGCCGACGTCGTTCATGCGCTGGAACACGGCGTCGTCGAGCGCGTCCAGGCTCACCGTGACACGCCTGAGGCCTGCCGAGGACAGTGCATCGGCCTTGCGCGCCAGCATCGACCCATTGGTGGTGAGCGTCAGGTCCAGCGGCTCGCCGTCGGGCGTGCGCAAGGCCGCGAGCATGCCCACGAGGGTTTCGAGGTTCTTGCGCATCAGCGGCTCGCCGCCGGTCAGGCGCAGCTTGCGCACGCCCTGGCTGACGAAGACACGGGCCAGGCGCGTGATCTCCTCGAAGCTCAGCAGGTCGGCGTGAGGAAGGAAGCGGTAGTGCTTGTCGAACACTTCCTTGGGCATGCAGTAGCTGCAGCGGAAGTTGCAGCGGTCGGTCACCGAGATGCGCAGGTCGCGCAGCGGCCGGCCGAGGCGGTCGAGCAGCAGGCCCGCCGGCGCTCCCGCCTCGTCGGGCACCGCGAGCGCGCGCGTCTGCTGCCGCGTGTCGGCAATCGGAATCACACTGACATGTCGCGAGGATTCGCCCATGCGGCGATTGTGCCGCGCGCGCGCAGACCTAGTTCTCGGCGTGGATCAAGGCGGCGCGCCGGGCGCCTTCGTAGCGGCTGGCCCAGTAGGCGTCGCGCATGTCTTCCACGCGTACGGCGCTGCCGCTGCGTGGCGCGTGGACGAACCGCCCGCCGCCCACGTACAGGCCGACGTGCGAGAAGGCCCGCCCCTGCGTGTTGAAGAACACCAGGTCGCCCGGCGCCAGGATGTCGGGCTCGATGGCCACCAGCTCGCGCGATTGCGCCTGCTCCTCGGCACGGCGCGGCAGCAGCAGGCCGAGCACGACCTGGAACACGTGGCGCGTGAAGCCGCTGCAGTCGAAGCCCTGGACGTGGTCGTTGCCGCCGAGCCGGTACGGGGTGTCGAGGAAGTTGAGCGCCGCGAGCACCAGCTCGGGCGCGCCGCGGCCCGTGGGGGTGGGCGCACCGGCGATGCGGCGCGCCGCCAGGAAGTCGCCCAGCGGGTCGGGCGCGGGCGCCTGCGCACGGGCCGGCGCCAGCGCCAAGGCTTGCGCCAGCGCAAGGGTCAGCACGGTCGAGGTGGGCACGCGGCACCGCATGGGCGCCGAAACTAGCACGCAAGGGGCGCGCTGGCACGCGTGGCGTGCGTGCACGGCGGGGATTTGTCGCTATCCCAACACGACCGGGGCGTCAGGGCACCGTCAGACGCCTCGCCTGCAATGCGGGGCGCGCAGGGCCGACCGCCCCTGGCGCCGGCGCCGGACACGACGAGGAGACATCGCGATGGCATTCAATGCCTTGTGGCTGGAGAAGGACGAGCAGGGCTTCCGTGCCGACTGCCGCTCGGTGGACGACGGTCGGCTGCCCGCCATGGGCGAGGGGGACGTGCGCGTGGCCGTCGAGTACTCCTGCCTCAACTACAAGGACGCCCTGGCCATCACCCACAAGGGCCCGGTCGTGCGCACCTGGCCGATGGTGCCGGGCATCGACGGGGCCGGCACGGTGCTCGAGAGCCGTGACCCGGCCTGGAAGCCCGGCGACCGCGTCGTGCACAACGGCTGGGGCGTGGGCGAGACCCGCTGGGGCTGCCTGGCGGGCCAGGCGGTCCTGCCGGGGGCCGGCATGGTGCGCCTGCCCGCCGCGTTCACCACGCGCCAGGCCATGGCCATCGGCACGGCCGGGTACACGGCGATGCTGTGCGTGCTGGCGCTCGAACGGCACGGCGTCGTGCCGGGGGCGGGCGAGGTGCTGGTGACCGGGGCCAGCGGCGGCGTCGGCAGCGTGGCCGTCGCCTTGCTGGCGCGCCTCGGGCACCGGGTCGTCGCCTCCACCGGCAAGGCCGCCGAGGCCGGGTACCTGCAGGCGCTGGGTGCGGCGGCCGTGATCGAGCGCGCCGAACTCGCCGCGCCGGGCAAGCCGCTGCAGAAGGAGCGCTGGGCGGCCGTCGTCGACGCGGTGGGCAGCCATACGCTGGCCAACGCATGTGCGCAGACCCGCTATGGCGGCGTGGTGGCCGCCTGCGGCCTGGCGCAGGGGATGGATTTCCCGGCCACCGTGGCGCCGTTCATCCTGCGCGCGGTGACGCTGGCGGGCATCGACAGCGTGATGGCGCCGCGTGCGCGCCGCGAGGAGGCCTGGACGCGCCTGGCGCGCGACCTCGACCCGGCCCTGCTCGAGCGCATGACCGAAGAGATTGCCCTGGAGGCGGCCGTGGCGCGTGCCGCCGACCTGATGGCCGGACGCGTGCGCGGGCGGCTCGTCGTCCGCCTTCATTGACTGCCGATCGGAGAAGCCCATGTCCTCCTATGCCGACTTCCACCGCCGCTCCCTGCACGACCGCGACGCGTTCTGGACCGAGCAGGCCGCGCTGATCGACTGGCACCGGCCGTTCGACCAGGTGTGCGACCACTCGAACCCGCCGTTCGCGCGCTGGTTCGTCGGCGGGCAGACCAACCTGTGCCACAACGCGGTGGACCGCCATGCCGCGGCACACCCCGAGCGCAATGCCCTGATCTGGGTCTCGACCGAGGTGGACCAGGAGCGCATCTACAGCTTCGCGCAGCTGCAGCGCGAGGTCGAGACGATGGCCGCGATGCTGCAGTCGCTGGGGGTCAAGCAGGGCGACCGTGTGCTGGTCTACATGCCGATGATCCCCGAGGCGGTGTTCGCGATGCTGGCGTGCGCGCGCATCGGTGCCATCCACTCGGTCGTGTTCGGCGGCTTCGCCAGCGTCAGCCTGGCCACGCGCATCGAGGATGCGTCGCCGGTGGTGATCGTGAGCGCCGATGCAGGCTCGCGCGGCGGCAAGGTCGTGCCCTACAAGCCGCTGCTCGACGAGGCGATCCGCGTCTCGGCGCACAAGCCCGCCAAGGTGTTGCTGGTGGACCGCGGGCTGGCGCCGATGGAGCGCACCGCCGGGCGCGACGTCGACTACGCGGGCCTTCGCGAGACACTCGGAAACGCCAAGGTGCCGTGCACCTGGCTCGACGCGACGGCGGTGAGCTACACGCTCTACACCAGCGGCACGACGGGCAAGCCCAAGGGCGTGCAGCGCGACGTGGGGGGCTATGCGGTGGCCCTGGCGGCCAGCATGAAGCACATCTACCTGGGCCAGCCGGGGGAGACCTACTTCTCCACCAGCGACATCGGCTGGGTGGTGGGCCACAGCTACATCGTCTACGGGCCGCTCATCGCGGGCATGGCCACCATCCTCTACGAGGGCCTGCCGATCCGGCCCGACGCGGGTGTGTGGTGGAGCCTGGTCGAGCGTTTCAAGGTCACCTCGATGTTCTCGGCGCCGACCGCCGTTCGGGTGCTCAAGAAGCAGGACCCGGCCTTTCTCAAGAAGTACGACCTCTCGTCCCTGCGCGCCCTGTTCCTGGCCGGCGAGCCGCTGGACGAGCCCACCGCGACCTGGATCGCCGACGCGCTCGGACGCCCGATCATCGACAACTACTGGCAGACCGAGACGGGTTGGCCGATCCTGGGGCTGTGCAACGGCATCGAGCGCCAGGCGAGCAAGTTCGGTTCGCCCGGCAAGCCGGTGTACGGCTACGACGTCAAGCTGATCGACGAGGGCACCGGACAGGAGCTCACGGGGGCTCACCAGAAGGGCGTGGTGGCGATCGAGGGGCCGCTGCCGCCGGGGTGCCTGCAGACCGTCTGGGGCGACGATGCACGCTTCGTCAAGACCTACTGGTCGAGCATCCCGGGTCGCCAGATCTACTCGACCTTCGACTGGGGCATCCGCGACGAGGACGGCTATTTCTTCATCCTCGGCCGCACCGACGACGTGATCAACGTCGCCGGGCACCGCCTGGGCACGCGCGAGATCGAGGAGAGCATCTCGTCGCATCCGAACGTCGCCGAAGTCGCCGTCGTCGGTGTCGCCGACCCGCTCAAGGGGCAGGTCGCAATGGCCTTCGCGGTGCTCAAGGACGCCTCTCAGGCCGCCACGCCCGAGGCCGCCCTCAAGCTCGAGGGCGCGATCATGAAGGTCGTCGATGATCAGCTGGGCGCGGTCGCGCGGCCCGCACGCGTGCGCTTCGTCACCGTGCTGCCCAAGACGCGCTCGGGCAAGCTGCTGCGGCGCGCCAT
This sequence comes from Burkholderiaceae bacterium, assembly GCA_035716845.1. Lineage (GTDB taxonomy): Bacteria > Pseudomonadota > Gammaproteobacteria > Burkholderiales > Burkholderiaceae_C > CADEEN01. The sequence continues at coordinate 6,596 of DASTJE010000025.1, read as the reverse complement.
CCAGGCGGTGTGCGAGGGCCGCGACCCGGGCGACCTGACGACGATCGAGGACCCGTCGGCGCTGCAGCAGGTCAAGGACCTGGTGGCGGCCAAGGCCTGAGGCCGGCGCCGCACCCGGACCGGGGCGCCGCCGGCGCGGCGCCTCCTCAGAGCACCTCGCTCGCGAAGTCGGCCAGGCGCGAGCGCTCGCCGCGCGCCAGCGTCAGGTGGCCGCTGTGCGGCCAGCCCTTGAAGCGGTCGACTGCGAAGGTCAGGCCCGACGAGCCTTCGGTGAGGTAAGGGGTGTCGATCTGGGCCAGGTTGCCCAGGCACACGATCTTGGTGCCCGGCCCGGCGCGCGTGATCAGCGTCTTCATCTGCTTGGGCGTCAGGTTCTGTGCCTCGTCGATCAGCACGAACTTGTTGAGGAAGGTGCGGCCGCGCATGAAGTTCAGGCTCTTGATCTTGATCTTGCTGCGCACCAGGTCGTTGGTCGCCGCGCGCCCCCACTCGCCCGCCGACGAGTCGCTGCGCGCCAGCACCTCGAGGTTGTCGTCGAGCGCGCCCATCCAGGGGCCCATCTTCTCCTCCTCGGTGCCGGGCAGGAAGCCGATGTCCTCGCCCACCGGCACGGTCACGCGCGTGACCAGGATCTCGCTGTAGCGGCGGTCGTCGAGCACCTGAGACAGGCCCGCTGCCAGCGTCAGCAGCGTCTTGCCGGTACCCGCGCTGCCGGTGAGGGTGACGAAGTCGCACTCCGGATCCAGCAGCAGGTTGAGGGCGAAGTTCTGCTCGCGGTTGCGCGCCGTCACGCCCCACACCGCGTTCTTCTGGTGCGTGTAGTCGCGCAGCGTCTTGAGCAGGGCCGTCTTGCCGGTGATCTCGGTGACGCGCGCGTACAGCGGCGCGGCGCCCGGCTGCTCCAGGTAGACGAACTGGTTGACCATCAGCGCCGGCACCAGCGGCCCGGCGATGCGATAGAAGGTGTGGCCGCCTTGTTGCCAGCTCTCCATCGTCTTGCCGTGTCGCTCCCAGAAGTCGGCCGGCAGCGGCAGGACGCCGGTGTACAGCAGGTCGCCGTCTTCCAGCGTCTTGTCGTTGAAGTAATCCTCGGCGGCCAGCCCGAGCGCGCGCGCCTTGACGCGCATGTTGATGTCCTTGGAGACGAGGACGACCTCGCGACCCGGGTGGAGTTCGCGCAGGCTGTTGACGACGCCCAGGATCTGGTTGTCCGCCTTGCCCTGCGGCAGCCCCGCGGGCAGCTTGGCGTCCAGCAGGACGGTCTGGAAGAACAGCTTGCCGCCGGCCTCTCGATGTCCGGTCTTGGCCAGCGGGATGCCTTCCTTGGGGTCGGCGAGCCCGTTCGCGGCCAGCGCATCGAGCTCGCGGCTGACCTGTCGCACGTTGCGGGCGACCTCGCTCATGCCCTTCTTGTGGCCGTCGAGTTCCTCGAGCGTGATCATCGGCAGGTAGATGTCGTGCTCCTCGAACCTGAACAGGCAGGTCGGGTCGTGCATCAGCACGTTGGTGTCGAGCACGAACAGCTTGGCCGGGCCAGTGCCGCGAGGCTTGCGCGGCCGCGGTTCGCTCGCCGGGCGGCGCGCCGGGGAGGGTGTGGCGGCAGGGCGCAGGGGCGCCGCTGCGGCAGCGTGGCTGTCGAACAGGTCCAGCACGGCCGGCGCGCCTTCGGGTTCGGCGGGGCGGCTGGCTTTGGGATCGCGCCGCGCCGGTTTGGGCGCAGCCTGGGCTTCGAAGTCGGCGGTGGAGAGGAGGGAGGCTTTGCGTGCGGGGGGCTTGGGCAGGGGCATCGTGGATGACGGCTTCAATATGAAAAAAGCCGCACAGCGGGCTGTGCGGCTTTCACCGGATGCGCGGTTGCTTCGCAACTTTCGGGCATGGCCGCATTATGCAGCCCGACCCGCCGGCGCACCCCTCTTGTGGGGCCCGTGCGACAGGCGGCGGCCTCAGGCGGCCTTCTTCAGCAGCTTGACGGCCTTGAGCACTTCGTCGACGTGCCCGGCCACCTTGATGCCGCGCCACTCGGCGCGCAGCACGCCGGATGTATCGATCAGGAAGGTGCTGCGCTCGATGCCCTTGACCTTCTTGCCGTACATGATCTTGTTCTTCACCACGCCGAACATGTGGCACAGCTTCTCTTCCGTGTCGGCAATCAGCTCGAACGGCAGTTCGAGGTTGGACTTGAACTTCTCGTGCGACGCCATGTTGTCGCGCGAGACGCCGAAGACCAGCGCGCCGGCCTTCGTGAAGTCCTTGTAGCGGTCACGGAACTGCATCGCCTCGGTCGTGCAACCGGGCGTGTGGTCTTTGGGATAGAAGTAGAGCACGACCGCCTGACCACGGAAGGTCTCCGGGGAGACCTTGACGCCGCCGGTGGCGAGCGCCTCGAATTCAGGCAGGGGCTTGTTGATGGCTGGCGTCATGAGGTGGCGTGGTTCAGTCTCTCTGTTGCAGCCGGCAGCGGCACGCGCAGCCCGTGATTATAAAGGCGCTCACCCCGAAGGCCCCCGCGGCCCGGACTCCCGCAGGATGGGGGTCGACAAAGCGGCCTCATGCTGGCGTCTGCGGCAGCAGGGCGGCCACCACCAAGCGCCCTTCGCTGGCCAGCACGTTGAACGTGCGGCAGGCCGCGGCGGTGTCCATGGCTTCCAGACCGATGCGCGCCTGGATCAGCGCGCGGTACAGGGCGGGCGCCACGAAGCGGTGCCGCGCCCCGCTGCCGAAGATCACCAGCTCCGGACGCAACGCCAGCAGCGCCTCGAAGTGACCGGCGTCGAGGGACTCGAAACCGGCCACGGGCCAAGCGCGCGGTTCGCCCGACCACGGCACCACGACCGCGCCCTCGTGGCGCATGGCGTTCACCCACAGCGCGCCGGCGTCCAGCCGTGTGATGGCATTGCGGCCGGCAAACGTGTCGGGCTGGAACTTCATGCGTGGTTAAATTGTAGTTTGCGCACCGCAACATCCATCCGCCAGTGAAGCCCGTCCTGAAGTCCAGCAAGCTCGCCAACGTCGGCTACGACATCCGGGGCCCGGTGCTGGACAAGGCCCGCAAGATGGAGGACGAGGGCCAGAAGATCATCAAGCTGAACATCGGCAACATCGCCGCGTTCGGCCTCGAGCCGCCCGACGAGATCGTGCAGGACATGATCCGCAACCTGGGAACCCAGGTGGCGGCCGGATACACCGACAGCAAGGGCCTGTTCGCGCCGCGCAAGGCGGTCGTGCACTACACCCAGGAAAAGCGGATCAACGGCGTCACGGTGGACGACGTCTACCTCGGCAATGGTGCTTCCGAGCTGATCGCGATGAGCATGAACGCGCTGCTCGACGCCGGCGACGAGGTGCTGATCCCGTCGCCCGACTACCCGCTCTACACGGCCGTGGTGTCGCTGTCCGGCGGCACGCCGGTGCACTACCGCTGCGACGAAGGCTCCGGCTGGCTGCCCGACCTGGACGACATCCGGGCCAAGGTGACGCCCCGCACCAAGGCCATCGTCGTCATCAACCCGAACAACCCGACCGGCGCGCTGTACCCGGACGACCTGCTGCGCGACATCGTGGACATCGCACGGCGCCATCAGCTGATCGTGTTTGCCGACGAGATCTACGACAAGACGCTGTACGACGGCAACGTCCACACCAGCCTCGCGTCGCTGTCGGACGACGTCCTGACGGTGACTTTCAACGGCTTGTCCAAGAACTACCGCTCCTGCGGCTACCGCGCGGGCTGGATGGTGGTGTCGGGCGACAAGCGCCATGCCCGCGACTACATCGAAGGCCTGAACATGCTGGCGTCGATGCGCCTGTGCGCCAACACCCCGGGGCAGCTTGCGATCCAGACCGCGCTCGGCGGCTACCAGAGCATCAAGGACCTGGTCGCACCGGGTGGGCGGCTGTGCCGCCAGCGCGACGTGGCCTACGACCTGCTGTCCCAGATTCCCGGCGTCTCGGTGGTCAAGCCCAAGGCGGCGCTGTACATGTTCCCGCGCCTGGATCCGAAGCTCTATCCGATTGCGGACGACCAGCAGTTCGCCTACGAGTTGCTGGCCGAGGAGAAGGTGCTGATCGTGCAGGGTTCGGGCTTCAACGTGCCGGACCAGGAGCACTTCCGCCTGGTGTTCCTGCCGCACGCCGACGACCTCACGGAGGCGATCGGCCGCATCGCGCGCTTCCTCGACCATTACAAGAAACGTCACTCATGAACCCGATGAAAGTCGGCCTGCTGGGCATCGGCACCGTGGGCGCCGGCACCTTCACCGTGCTGGCACGCAACCAGTTGGAGATCCGCCGACGCGCCGGCCGCGGCATCGAGATCGCGACCGTCGCGGACCTCGACGTCGCGCGCGCCGAGCAGATCGTCGCCGGCCGCGCCAAGGTGGTGGCCGACGCGCGTGAGGTGATCGCCGACCCGTCGATCGACATCGTCGTCGAGCTGATCGGCGGCACCGGCATCGCCAAGCAACTGGTGCTGGAGGCGATCGCGGCGGGCAAGCACGTGGTGACCGCCAACAAGGCGCTGCTCGCGGTGCATGGCAACGAGATCTTCGCCGCGGCGCGCGAGAAGGACGTGATGGTGGCCTTCGAGGCGGCGGTGGCCGGGGGCATCCCGATCATCAAGGCCCTGCGCGAGGGGCTCACGGCCAACCGCATCGAATGGGTGGCGGGCATCATCAACGGCACCACGAACTTCATCCTCTCGGAGATGCGCTCCAAGGGCCTGGACTTCGCGAGCGTGCTCAAGGAGGCGCAGCGCCTGGGCTATGCCGAAGCCGATCCGACCTTCGACATCGAGGGCGTGGATGCGGCGCACAAGGCGACGATCCTCTCGGCCATTGCCTTCGGCGTGCCGGTGCAGTTCGCCAAGGCGCACGTCGAGGGCATCACGAAGCTGCAGGCGATCGACATCCGTTACGCCGAGCAGCTGGGGTATCGCATCAAGCTGCTGGGCATCACGCGCCGTCGCGAAGGATCGGCTGGCGGCGCCTTGGGTGCCGCGGGCATCGAGCTGCGCGTGCACCCGACGCTGGTGCCGTCCAGACGCCTGATCGCCAACGTCGAGGGGGCGATGAACGCCGTCGTCGTGCAGGGCGACGCGGTGGGCACCACGCTGTACTACGGCAAGGGCGCCGGGGCCGAGCCGACCGCCAGCGCGGTGATCGCCGACCTGGTGGACATCACGCGGCTGGCCACGGCCGACCCGGACCATCGCGTGCCGCACCTGGCATTCCAGCCCGATGCCATGGCCGACACGCCGATCCTGCCGATCGAGCAGGTGGTCACCGCGTTCTACCTGCGGCTGGTCGTGGCCGACGAGGCCGGCGTGCTGTCCAGGATCACCACCATCCTGGCCGAGCACGACATCTCGATCGACGCCGTACTGCAGCGCGAAAGCGCCGAGGGAGAGCGCCAGACCGACCTCATCATCCTGACGCACGACACGGTGGAGGGCCGCATGCGCGAGGCGCTGGCCCGCATGCAGGGCTTGCCCACCGTGCTGGCGCCCATTGTCGCGATCCGCAAGGAAGAGCTGGCCTGAGCCCATGCGGTACGTGAGCACCCGGGGTGACGCCTCCGAGCGCGCCTTCTGCGACATCCTGCTCGAGGGCCTGGCGCCCGATGGCGGTCTGTACATGCCGCTGCGCTACCCGCGCCTCGATGCGGCCACGCTGGCGCGCTGGCGCGGCCTGTCCTATGCCGACCTGGCGTTCGAGATCCTGTCGCTGTACATCGACGACATCCCGGCCGCCGACCTGCGCGCAATCTGCCGCCGCGTGTATTCGAAGGCGGTGTTCGGCACCGAGGCGATCACGCCGCTGAAGGCCCTCGAGCCCGGCGTGGCCCTGGTGGCCCTGTCCAACGGGCCCACGCTGGCCTTCAAGGACATGGCAATGCAGCTGTTGGGCGCACTCTTCGAGTACGAGCTGGGGCGCCGTGGCGAAACGCTCAACATCCTGGGCGCCACCTCGGGCGACACCGGCAGCGCGGCGGAGCACGCGATGCGCGGCAAGCGCGGCATCCGCGTCTTCATGCTCAGCCCGCATGGCCGCATGAGCCCGTTCCAGCAGGCCCAGATGTTCAGCCTGCCCGACGCCAACATCCACAACCTGGCGGTCGAGGGCGTGTTCGACGACTGCCAGGACATCGTCAAGGCGGTCGGCAACGACCTGGCGTTCAAGCGCCGGCACCGCATCGGCACCGTCAACTCGATCAACTGGGCGCGCCTGCTGGCCCAGGTCGTCTATTACTTCGCGGCCTACTTCCAGGCCACCCGCGCCGATGACGAGGCCGTGAGCTTCGCCGTGCCCTCGGGCAACTTCGGCAACATCTGCGCCGGCCACGTGGCGCGCATGATGGGCTTGCCGATCGACCGGCTCGTCTGCGCGACGAACGAGAACGACGTGCTCGACGAGTTCTTCCGCACCGGCACCTACCGCGTGCGCGGCACCGCCGAGACGCACGAGACCTCGAGCCCGTCGATGGACATCAGCAAGGCGTCGAACTTCGAGCGCTTCGTCTACGACCTGCTCGGCCGCGACGGTGCGCGCACCCGGGCGCTGTTCGGCGACGCGCTCGCGCGGGAGGGGAGGTTCACCCTC
>DASTJE010000024.1:0-10711 GCA_035716845.1 Burkholderiaceae bacterium | reverse complement strand
CCGCGGGACCAAGTTCGAGTCCACCTAGCGAAGCCACGCGCATCCAGGCGTGCTTGCAGAGCATGTGCAGCAGATAGACCCCGTAGCTGATGGTGCCGAGATACGCCACCGGCCTCCAGTTCAGCAAGGCGGCGAGCACATGGTCCCGCCGCATCACGCTTGACGCCACGGTCGCGGCAAACGCCGCATGAACGAGCGGCCGAGGACTGCCCGGCAGCGCAGTGGCAATAATGGCTAGCGCCATCCAACACGGGGGGTGCCACCGGGACGCCGCTAACCATGGCCAAAGGCGCTGGAAGCCCACGCGCCGGTGTAGGCAGAGCGCCGTGACCACGCCGAAGATGATTGCCAGTGGGACTTTGGCGACAGCCCGTGTCAACCAGACAAGTCCCGGCAGTTCCCAGGTCGCACTGGACACATCGACCAGGATGAGCAGCAGCGAAACGATCAGCGCGAAGCGCAGCGCGTTCGAAGGGCTGCCCAGCGCCCGCATCACGGGCGGCCAAATGGCATAGAACTGCTCCTCGGCGGCGAGCGACCACGCGAAATAGAAGATCACTCGACCATCGAGCGGCACGAACCAGTTCGAGGTGTAGGTCAGGAAAAAGACCAGGTTGCCAAAGAATGCGCGTCCCGCGGCCGTGTCACCTTCGATCACCAAGACCGCCAGGACGTAGAGCAAAAGAACGCCGTAGTAGAGCGGGAAGATGCGCAGCGCGCGCCTGACGTAGAACGCCCGCAGGTCGATATGCCCGCGATGGTCGTACTCGCGCAGCAGCAGACTTGTAATGAGGAAACCGCTGATCGCGAAGAACAGCGTCACGCCTTCCGACCCCACCCAGCCGACCCATCCTTCGAATGCATGACCACCCGTGTGGTGCCAGACAACCGCCAACACGCTGAGCGCACGCAGGCCATCCAGACTGCCGAAGATCTTCGTGCTCGAAAACCCTTCGTAACCGTCAGCCGCCGAGGTATTGGAGGGCGCCGTCATAGTCGGCTGCACGGTTGGGTTTCCTGGGTCGATGCGGGTCTAGTGACGCTCATGAAGAAAAGGCGCGGGGATCGCCCGCGCCTTCGATTCTGCCCAATCGCCCGCTCGGCTCAGTGCGCCGGCTGCGGATTCCTCAGGCGGATATGGAGTTCGCGCAACTGCTTCTCGTCGACGGCGCTGGGCGCGTCGGTGAGCAGGCACTGGGCGCGCTGCGTCTTCGGAAAGGCGATCACGTCGCGCAGGCTCTCGGCGCCGGTCATCAGCATCACCAGGCGGTCCAGGCCGATGGCGATGCCGCCGTGCGGCGGCGCGCCGTACTGCAGCGCGTCGAGCAGGAAGCCGAACTTCAGGCGCGCCTCCTCGGGCCCGATCTTCAGGGCGCGGAAGACCTTGCTCTGCACCTCCTCGCGGTGGATCCGCACCGAGCCGCCGCCCAGCTCGATGCCGTTGAGCACCATGTCGTAGGCCTTGGCCAGGCAGCGCCCGGGGTCGGTCTCGAGCCAGTCCTCGTGCCCGTCCTTGGGGCTGGTGAAGGGGTGGTGCATCGCGCTCCAGCGATCGGCTTCGTCGTCGCGCTCGAACATCGGAAAGTCAATCACCCACAACGGCTCCCACTCGCCGTGCGCCAGCCCCTTGGCCTTGCCGAACTCGCTGTGGCCGACCTTCACGCGCAGCGCGCCGATGGCGTCGTTGACGACCTTGGCGCGGTCGGCGCCGAAGAAGATCAGGTCGCCGTTGCGCGCCCCGGTGCGCTCGAGGATCGCCTTCAGGGCCGCGTCGTGCAGGTTCTTGACGATCGGGCTCTGCAGGCCCTCGCGGCCGGCGCCGGCCTCGTTGACCTTGATCCACGCCAGCCCCTTGGCGCCGTAGATCTTGACGAACTCGCCGTAGGAGTCGATCTCGCCGCGGCTCATCTCGGCGCCGCCGGGCACGCGCAGCGCGACCACGCGCCCGTCGGCCTGGTTGGCCGGGCCGGAGAACACCTTGAAGTCGACGTCCTTCATCACGTCGGTCAGCTCGGTGAACTGCAGCTTGACGCGCAGGTCGGGCTTGTCGGAGCCGTAAAGGCGCATCGCCTCGGCCCAGGTCATCACCGGGAAGGCCGGCAGCTCCACGCCGATGGCATTCTTGAAGGTGCTGCGGATCATGCCCTCGAACATGGTGCGGATCTCGTCCTCCTTGAGGAACGAGGTCTCGATGTCGATCTGCGTGAACTCGGGCTGCCGGTCGGCGCGCAGGTCCTCGTCGCGGAAGCACTTGACGATCTGGTAGTAGCGGTCGAAGCCCGCGATCATCAGCAGCTGCTTGAACAGCTGCGGGCTCTGCGGCAGCGCGTAGAAGAAGCCGTCGTGCACGCGGCTGGGCACCAGGTAGTCGCGCGCGCCTTCGGGCGTGCTCTTGGTGAGCATCGGCGTCTCGATGTCGATGAAACCGTTGGCGTCGAGGAACTTGCGCGCCTCCATCGCCACGCGGTAGCGCAGCATGATGTTGCGCTGCATGGCCGGGCGGCGCAGGTCGAGCACGCGATGCGTCAGGCGCACCGTCTCGCTCAGGTTCTCGTCGTCGAGCTGGAACGGCGGCGTCACGCTCGGGTTGAGCACCTCCAGCTCGTGCGCCAGCACCTCGACCTTGCCGCTGGTGAGGTTGGCGTTCTCGGTGCCGGCCGGGCGCGGGCGCACCTTGCCGACCACCTTGAGGCAGAACTCGTTGCGCACGCCCTCGGCGGTCCTGAAGGTGTCGGCGCGGTCGGGATCGCAGACGATCTGCACCAGGCCTTCGCGGTCGCGCAGGTCGATGAAGATCACGCCGCCGTGGTCGCGCCGCCGATGGGCCCAGCCCATGAGGGTGACGGTCTGGCCCATCAACGCTTCGCTGACGAGGCCGCTGTAAGTGGTTCGCATGACTGGAACTCCGGTGAATCTCTTGGAGGCTGCGTGGGGTCAGCCGGGGGTCGGGTGGCGCCGAAGGTGGCCGAACGCCCGCCGCGCGTCCGGCCGGATCAATTTCGGGCCGGCACGGAGACGGGCGGCGCGACGACACCCATCGAGATGATGTACTTGAGCGCCTCGTCGACGCTCATGCGCAGCTCGATCACGTCGGCACGCGGCACCATCAGGAAGAAGCCCGAGGTGGGGTTGGGCGTGGTCGGCACGTACAGGCTCAGGTAGTCGCCAGGCAGGTGCTCGGCCGCCTCGCCGCCCGGGCGCCCGGTGACGAAGGCGATGGTCCAGGAGCCGGCGCGCGGGTACTGCACCAGCACCGCCTCGCGAAAGGCGTTGCCGCTCGACGAGAACAGGGTGTCCGAGACCTGTTTGACCGAGCTGTAGATCGATTTGACGATGGGGATGCGGTGCAGGATGCGGCTGCCCTGGCGCAGCCACCACTGGCCCACCATGTTGGCGGCGAACACGCCGGTGGCCAGCAGCAGCAGCACCATCACGAGCACACCGAGGCCCGGGATGTGGCGCAAGGCCTCGATCGGCGCGTACAGCGACGCCGGCAACACCGCCTGCCCGGCGCTCAGCACCCAGCCGAACAGGCTGTCGACCATGCCCAGCACCGCATGCAGCACCCAGACGGTGATGGCCAGCGGCAGCCAGACCAACAGGCCGGCGATCAGGTACTTCTTCACGTCGTGCTCGACGAGGGCGGAGGCGCCGCGGCGGCGGGGGCGGCCGGCGCAGGCGCCGCGGGGGTGTCTGCCGCCGACGCGGCAGGCGTGGCGGCCGGCTTGTCTGCCGCCTTGGCGTCGGGCTTCCTGCCGCCGTCGCGGAAGTCGGTCACGTACCAGCCCGAACCCTTGAGCTGGAAGCCGGCGGCGGTGACCTGCTTCTCGAAACGCGGGGCGCCGCAGGCCGGACAGTCGACCAGCGGCGCGTCGGAGATCTTCTGCAGCACGTCTTTCGCGTGGCCGCAGGCAGCGCAGCGATAGGCGTAGATCGGCATCGGGAATCCCTGTGGCAGCGAACGGGGTCGCAAAACCGCGAATTATAGGTTCGCGCACCTCTGCGGCCCGTCCGGCTCCCGATGCCGTGCGCGGGGCCCGGCCCCGCGAGGATCAATGCCCGTGCTGCGGCGCGGCGTGCGCGCCATGCGCATGGGCCGGCTCGTGGCGGTTGCGCATGATCTGCGGCCCGAGCGATCCGAACACCATGCCCACGCCGGCGGCGATCAGGCCGGCGAGCTGGCCCGGGAACGCCTCGCCCCAGGTGGTGAGCTGCGGAAAATGCAGCACCCACACGACGATGCCGAACACGATCGACAACACCGCACCCTGCGTGGTGGCGCGCTTCCAGTACAGGCCGCACACCAGCGGCACGAAGGCGCCCACGAGCGTCACCTGGTAGGCGCCCGACACCAGTTCGTAGATCGGCGTGCCCTGCATCAGCATCGCGTAGGTCAGCACCAGCACCGTGAACACCACCAGCGAGACGCGCAGCGCGCGCAGCAGCTGCTTGTCGCCCATGTGCGGCCGCAGGTGCTTGAGGATGTTCTCGACGAAGGTGGTCGAGGGCGCCAGCAGCGTGGCCGAGGCGGTGGACATGATGGCCGAGATCAGCGCGCCGAAGAAGAAGATCTGCGCCACCAGCGGCATGTGGGTCATGATCAGGGTGGGGAGGACCTTCTGCGGATCCTCCTCCAGCAGCTGCTTGGTCTCGGCCGGCATGATGATCACGGCGCAGGCGACGATGAACATCGGCACGAAGGCGAACAGCAGGTAGGCCGTGCCGCCGATGATCGGCCCCAGGCGCGCCGTCTCGGCGTTCTTGGCCGACATGACGCGCTGGAACACGTCCTGCTGAGGGATCGAGCCCAGCATCATCGTGATGCCGGCGGCGAAGAAGAACACCACGTCGTGGAAGCTCGGCTCGGGCCAGAACTTGAACCAGTCGTTCGTCTGCGCCAGCGCGACCACCTTGTCGGCGCCGCCGGCCAGGTTGCCGGCCATCACGGCGATGGCCAGCAAGCCGACGATGATGATCAGCATCTGCATGAAGTCGGTCCAGGCCACCGAGAACATGCCGCCGAACACGGTGTACAGCAGCACGATGGCGGTGCCCAGCACCATGCCGCCGGGCACCGAGATGGCGCCGCCGGACAGCAGGTTGAACACCAGGCCGAGCGCGGTGATCTGGGCCGCCACCCAGCCCAGGTAGCTGATGATGATGACGATCGAACAGAAGATCTCGATGCCGGGGCCGAAACGCTTGCGGTAGAAGTCCCCGATCGTGATCAGGTTCATCTGGTAGAGCTTGTAGGCGAAGAACAGGCCCACGAGCACCAGGCACATCGAGGCCCCGAACGGGTCCTCCACCACGTTGCCCAGGCCCCCCTGCACGAACTTGGCGCTGATGCCCAGCACCGTTTCGGACCCGAACCAGGTGGCGAAGGTGGTGGTGACGATCATCACCAGCGGCAGGCTGCGGCCGGCGACGGCAAAGTCGGCCGACGACTTGACGCGTGTGGCGGCAACCAGGCCAATGGCCACCGTGGCCAGCAGGTACAGCGCGACGAATCCGATCAGCATGGGGATCTACCTCCTGGGTTAGGGGACGCGACCGGCGCGAAGTTTAGGGGAGACCTGTGCAGCCCGGCGCGCTAGCGCCACCAATGCCCCATCCGCAACATCACCTGGGCCAGCACGAGGCCGCCCAGGAAGCCCGCACCGGCCCACAGCAGGGCCCGCAGCAGGCGATTGGTGCGCCGCTGCTCGGCCAGCAGGGCCTGCAGCAGGGCCGCGTCGCTGCGCCGCGGCTGCAGCGCCGCGTGCACCAGGCGCGGCAGTTCGGGCAGCAACTTGGCGTAGCGCGGTGCCTCGTCGCGCAGGCGCTGCGTCAGGCCCGCCCAGCCCACCTGCTCGTGCATCCAGCGCTCGAGGAAGGGCTTGGCCGTGCTCCACAGGTCGAGGTCGGGGTCGAGCTGGCGGCCCAGGCCCTCGATGTTGAGCAGGGTCTTCTGCAGCAGCACGAGCTGCGGCTGGATCTCGACGTTGAAGCGGCGCGAGGTCTGGAACAGGCGCAGCAGCACCTGCCCGAGGGAGATCTCCTTGAGCGGCCGGTCGAACATCGGCTCGCAGACCGTGCGGATGGCGGCCTCGAGCGCGTCGATGCGCGTCTCGGGCGGCACCCAGCCGCTTTCCACGTGCAGCTCGGCCACGCGCTTGTAGTCGCGCCGGAAGAAGGCCAGGAAGTTCTGCGCCAGGTAGTCGCGGTCGTTGTCGGTGAGGGTGCCGACGATGCCGAAGTCCAGCGCGATGTAGCGCCCGAAGGTGGCCGGCTCGATGCTCACCTGGATGTTGCCCGGGTGCATGTCGGCGTGGAAGAAGCCGTCGCGGAACACCTGGGTGAAGAAGATGGTCACCCCGTCGCGCGACAGGCGCTTGAGGTCCACCCCGGCGGCACGCAGGCGGTCGACCTGGCCGATCGGCACGCCGCTCATGCGCTGCATCACGATCACGTCGGAGGTGCAGAAGTCCCAGCACATCTCCGGGATCTCGACCAGGCCGAGCCCGGCCATGTTGCGGCGCAGCTGCGCGGCATTGGCCGCCTCGCGCACCAGGTCGAGCTCGTCGTGCAGGTAGACGTCGAACTCCGCGACCACCTCGCGCGGCTTGAGCCGCTTGGCGTCGACGCTGATGCGCTCGACCCAGCCGGCCAGCTTGTGCAGCAGCGCCAGGTCGCCCTCGATGGCCGCCAGCATGCCCGGGCGCAGCACCTTGACGGCCACCTCGCGCCCGCCCTTGAGCGTGGCAAAGTGCACCTGGGCGATCGACGCGCTGGCCACCGGCTCGGGGTCGAAGGCGTCGAAGACCTCGCCGATCGGGCGACCGAAGGCGCGCTCGACCAGCGCCGCCGACTGCGCGCCCGGGAACGGCGGCACGCGGTCCTGCAGCCTGGCCAGCTCGACCGCGATGTCGGCGGGCAGCAGGTCGCGCCGCGTCGACAGCACCTGCCCGAACTTGACGAAGATCGGCCCCAGGCGCTCGAGCGCCCGGCGCAGGCGCACGCCACGCGGCTCGCCGTAGCGGCGCCCCACGGTGACCACGCGCGCCAGCGCGCGAACCCAGCGCTGGCGCATGCCCGACAGCGCGATGTCGTCGACCCCGAAGCGCAGCAGCGTGAAGGCGATGTAGACGAGCCGGGCCAGCTGCGTCATCGTGCGGCCGCCCCCGCGGCGGGCAGCATGCTGCGCAGCGTCGAGGCCAGGCGGCGTCCGGCCTCGGCCAGCGCGTGCGCCGGCACCGGCCCCAGCAGCTCGGCCAGGTCGCCCTCGACGTCCCAGCGCAGGTTGTCGAAGAGCCAGCTCACGTCGGCGGCGAAGGCGGCGTCGCCGTCGATCGTGGCCGCCGGGCGAGGCCCGCCGGCGGCCGCCGACAGCCACTGCACGGGCTCGTCGATCGACAGCACGAGCCGCAGGTCGGCGGCGTTGGCCTGCGCGCCATCGGCCAGGTCGCACAGGCCGGCGGGCGTCACGACGAGCGCCAGCGGCGGCAGCGCGGGCGCCCACGCGGGCTGGCCCGTCACCTCCAGGCGCAGCACGCGGCCCGCGTGCGGGCGCAGCCGCTCGATCGCCACCGGTTCGCGCGACAGCACGTGGTTGGCGAGCAGCACCAGACGCTGCTGCACCGCCGGCAGGATCTCATCGCGAACGAATTGCAACATTTGCACGGATTGTAGGCAGCGCAAGGATCCTGCCCGGCGCGGCGCGCGGCCCTCGCCGCGCCCCTTGGGCGAGAATCGCCGCGCCCGCACTGCCGCAGGCCACCCACGCCCGATGCTCCAGGACCGCAGCAGCAAGCAGACCTTCTACAACGCACCGCAATCGGTGACGTCGTTCGTCGCGGCGTTCCTCGAGCCCCTGATCACCGTGTGCGTGTACCTGGGCGTCGCGTGGGCCTACGACGAGCCCGTCCTGCGGCCGGACCTCACGCTGTGCCTGCTCGCGTTCGCGCTCACCTTCCCGGGGCGCAACCGCTTCCGCGACAAGCTGCTCAATGCGGCCACCGACATCGCCACTGGCTGGGCGGCGCTGCTGGTGATCCTCTACCTGTGCGGCTACGCGACCAACAGCGTGCACTACTTCGACAACGAGGTGCTGCTCGTGTGGGCCGTCGCGACGCCCTCGCTGCAGTGGCTCGCGGTGTGGGCCGGCCGCACGGTGCTGCGCCGGCGCGCGCGCCTGCCCGAGCTGCGCCGCTCGGCCATCGTGATCGGCGCCGGCGCGCTGGGCATCAAGGTGGCCGGCGCCTTGCAGAGCGACAAGGAGGAGGCGCGCGAGTTCCGCGGCTGGTTCGACGACCGCGGGGACGAGCGCGTGGCCACCGATGCCGAGGGACGCCTGCTGGGCCGGCTGGCCGACGCGGCGCCGTACATCCGCAGCCACGGCATCAAGGACGTGTTCATCACGCTGCCGCTGGGCTCCCAGCCGCGCATCCTCGAGCTGCTGGAGCACCTGCAGGGCACGACGGCCTCGATCTACTTCGTGCCCGACGTGTTCGGCATCAGCATCATCCAGGGCCGCCTGCAGGACATGAACGGCGTGCCGGTGGTGGGCATCCTGGAAACCCCCTTCACCGGCACCAACGCGCTGGTCAAGCGCATCGAGGACGTCGTGCTGGCCAGCCTGATCCTGCTGCTGATCGCGCCGGTGCTGCTGGCCATCGCGATCGGCGTCAAGCTGAGCTCGCCGGGACCGGTGATCTTCCGCCAGCGGCGCAACGGCCTGGATGGCAGCGAGATCACGGTCTACAAGTTCCGCTCGATGCGCACGCTGGACAACGGCCCCGTGGTGGCCCAGGCCACGCGCGACGACCCACGCATCACCCGGCTCGGCGCCTTCCTGCGCCGCACCTCGCTGGACGAGCTGCCGCAGTTCTTCAACGTGCTGCAGGGCCGCATGAGCATCGTCGGCCCGCGCCCGCACGCGGTGGCGCACAACGAGGCCTACCGCGAGCTGATCAAGGCCTACATGGTGCGCCACAAGGTCAAGCCCGGCATCACCGGCTGGGCGCAGGTGAACGGCCTGCGTGGCGAAACCGAGACGGTCGACAAGATGAAGGCACGCGTCGAATACGATCTGGAGTACCTGCGCAACTGGTCGCTCGGCCTGGACCTGCAGATCATCGTGCGCACCGTCCGCGTGATCTTCTTCGATCGCAACGCGTATTGAGTTCGAGCCCAAGGAGCCCCGCCATGAACAAGACCCTACTCGCGCTGGCCGTCGCGGCCTCCCTTGCGGCCCACGCAGGCACTGCCGCGGCACAGGGCAGCGGCACGCGCCCCTGGTATGTGGGCGTGGTGCAGGACTTCACCCACGAGTCGAACGTGTTCAGCCAGCCCTCGGGCAGCAAGACGAGCGACACCATCTCGACCACGACGCTGCGCGGCGGGCTCAATGCGCAATTGGGTCGGCAGCGGGCATACGCACGGGCCTCGGTGTTCCACAAGCGCTACGCCGACCTCGACGGCCTCGACAGCACCGGCTACGACGCCGGACTCGGCCTCGACTGGGCGACGATCGAGCGCCTGTCGGGCACGCTGGCGGCCAACGCGACGCAGCGCCAGGCCGACTTCAACAGCGGCATCGCCACCACCTCGCTGAAGAACACCGAGCGCAGCGAGGACGTGACGGCCACCGTGCGCCTGGGAGGGGACGGGCTGCTGGGGCTGGAGGGCAGCCTCGGCCACCGGCGGGTCACCTTCTCGGCGCCCGAGTTCGCGGCCCAGCAGTACCGCCGCAACAGCGGCAGCGTGGGCGTGACCTACCGCCCGAGCGGCAGCCTGACGCTCGGCGCCGGCGTGGCGACGCAGAAGACCGAGTACCTCGACCCGCTGCCCAGCCAGACCGTCCCGGACGCCAACCAGCGCGACGACGTGTACCTGAGCGCGACCTGGGTGGCCACCGGTGCCAGCACCCTGGCCGCGCGCGTGAACATCGGCAAGACCGAGTACGACCAGGCCAGCGCGGCCGATTACGACGGCGTGACGGGCTCGCTGAGCTGGGCCTGGAAGCCCACTGGCCTGCTGAGCCTGAACACCGTGCTGGCGCGCGACACCGGCCAGGATGCGGGTTTCCGGCGCGCCGCCGATGGCAACGCGCTGCCCAGCGCGACCGATTTCAGCCGCACGACCGACACGCTGTCGGTGTCGGCCGCCTACGAACTCACCGCCAAGGTCAGCGTCACCGCCAACGCCAGCGTGGCGCGGCGCAGCCTGGTGGACGTGGTGACGGCCAGCACCGGCCGCGACCGCACGAGCAGGCTGAGCCTGGGCGCCACCTGGGCCGCGACCCGCGTCATCAGCGCCGGCTGCAACGTGGCCCACGAGTCCCGCTCGGCCAGCGGCAGCGTGAGCAGCGACTACACCAACGACCGCTTCGGCTGCTTCGTGTCCGCCACGCTCGACTGAGCGCGGCACTGGGCATCCCCGCCCGTCAGCGCCCGCCGCTCCGGGCGCGCTGGTGCTCGTAGAGCGCCTCGAGTTCCGCCTTCACGGCCTGCGGGAAGCCGCGGCGGCCGCCGCGATAGTCGCGGATCATGTGTTCGAGCACGTGGCGGCTCAAGGTGACATCGTCCCAGGACTCGGCCACCGCATTGGCCACGCGCGGGAACTGCTCGCAGGTGCTGTGCGGGCGCAGCGCGGGCGGCAGCTTGACCACCCAGTCCATCGCCGCGCCCGTCAGCGCCCGATCGGTCGGCAGCGGCTTGCGGCGCTGGCT
>DASTJE010000023.1:0-2045 GCA_035716845.1 Burkholderiaceae bacterium | reverse complement strand
CTGCGCCAGCGGGTTGTGCGCCGAGTGGCCGTGGTTCTTGGCCGCCACCGCGGCGAACTGTCGCTGCGTGGTGCCGAACTCGCGCATGTGGAAGCGCCCGAACGCGGCATAGATGTCCATGAACAGGCTGTACGGCGCCTTCGAGGTGCTCCCCTCGGGCGGCTCGATGCCGCTGCCCATGGCCAGCAGTGTCGTCTTGTTGCCCTCGATGTTCTGCAGATCCCAGGCGCCATCGAAGACGCTGAACATCTTGGCCTTGTCAGCGCAGAACATCTTCTCGGCGCCGATCGCGAGGGCCACCTCCACTTCGCCCGAGCGCACGGCCTGCACCGCCAGGTTGAAGGCAGAGCTGGCGCTGGCACAGGCGTTCTCGAGGTTGTAGACCGGAATGCCCTCGATGCCCAGCGGGCGCAGCGCGATCTGCCCGCGCACCATGGTCTGGCCCTCCAGCACACCCTGGGTGGCGTTGGAGAAGTAGGCGGCCTGGATGTCGGCGGTCGCGAGCCCGGCGTCGGCGAGCGCGGCGTTCACCGCATCGGCCGTGAGCTGCTTGATGCTGCGGTCAAGGAACTTGCCGGTCGGGGTCATGCCGACGCCGGCGACGTAGACGGAAGGAAGGACGACGGTGCTCATCGGACGCTCCATGGCGGGTGTCAGTAGCCCTTGAACTCGGGCTTGCGCTTGCCGACGAAGGCGGCGAGGCCTTCGCGGATGTCGTGCGAGTGGCGGTGGGCGTCGAGCACCAGCCGTTCCAGCCGCAGGGCGGTGGCCTGGGGCTGCTCCATCCCATCCGCCACGGCCTGCTTCATGCGGCGCAGCACGAGCGGGCTCTTGGCGGCGATGCCGGCGGCCAGCCTGTCGACCTCGGTCGTGAGCTCGGTGTCGGGCACGACCCGGTTCACGAGCCCGAGAGGCACCAACTCGGCCGCGGGCATCGTGTCGCCGGTGAACAGCAGGTACTTGGCCGCCGTCGGTCCGATGCGCCGCGGCAGCACGGCGGCACCGCCGGCACCCGGGAAGACACCGAAGTTGGCGTGGGCGTCGCCGATCCGTGCGCTCCCGGCGGCGACGATCAGGTCGCAGGCCATCGCGAGTTCGAGGCCACCGGCCATCGTCAGACCGTTGAGCGCGGCGATCGTCGGTTTGGGCAAGGCGCGCAGTCGATCGATCATGCCTGCGACGCGATCGAGGAAAGCGTTCAGCGGATCCTCGGCGTCCGGCGCGGCGGTGCCGCCCTCGAACACACCCTTGAGGTCTGCACCGGCGCAGAAGGCCTTGCCCGCGCCGGTGAGCACGACGACCCGCACGCCGCGATCACGCTCGATGCGACCGACCGCGTCGGCGAGTTCGTCGCACAGCACTTCCGACAGCGCGTTCATCGCCTCGGGCCGGTTCAGCGTGAGCCAAACCGTCTGTGCGCGCTGCTCGTAACGCAGTGCGGAATATGGATCCAAGACTGTCTCCGTGCTTGATTCTGTTATGGGTGTCTCCCGAGGGCGGGAGCGCGGATCACATCGGAAAGGTTAAAGGGGCATTGTGAAACTGTCAAGCGTTAGGTAGACTTCTGGCTCCGACCAAGCGCCGGCGTGGCCAGCGCAAGTCGGTCATCCAAAACCAAGAGATGCGAAGCGAGGCATTGCCCCTGACCGTGGCCGATCTGTTGCGCAAGCAGGTGGCCGTGCGGCCCGATGCGCCCGCGCTG
The DNA here is from genome assembly GCA_035716845.1 of Burkholderiaceae bacterium. Lineage (GTDB taxonomy): Bacteria > Pseudomonadota > Gammaproteobacteria > Burkholderiales > Burkholderiaceae_C > CADEEN01. Next base: position 343 of record DASTJE010000023.1, on the reverse strand, counting down.
CAGGACTCACAGGGCGCGTTGAACTACGCAGGGCTCGACCGGTGGGTCAGCCGTATCGCGCAGGCCCTGCTCGCCAGCGGTGTCCGGGCCGGCGAACGCATCGCCGTGCTCGCGGAGAACCGGCGCGAATACATCGGGCTGCAGCTGGCAGCCGCCAAGATCGGCGCGATCGTCGCCTGCCTGAACTGGCGGCTGGCCGACGCCGAAGCCTCGCACTGCCTGAGGCTCGTGTCCCCGCGCCTGGTGTTCGTGTCGCGGCGTCATGCCGACGTGCTCGTGCGCATCGGCTGGACGGAGTGCCCGGTGGTCGGGCTCGACGCCGAGTTCGACGGTTTCGTGGCCG
>DASTJE010000022.1:0-5783 GCA_035716845.1 Burkholderiaceae bacterium | reverse complement strand
CGTGAACTCGGAGATGCCGGTTTCCTTCGCGAACGCGATCCAGATCTCGGGGACCAGCACCCCTTCCAGGTCGAGGCAGACGATGTGCATGCCCGCGATGCTACCTGCGCCGCTCAGCGCGTCAGCGGCAGCGCGGCCCCGATGCCGATGAACATGCCGCCGCAGCCGCGGTTGAAGCCGCGGCCGGCGCGCTGCAGCCAGGGCCGGATGCGGTGGGCCAGCGCCGCCAGCAGCGCCTCGAAGACGATCTCGACGCCGACGAAGGTGGCCGCCAGCCCCAGGAACTGCGGCAACAGCGGCTTGGTGCCGTCGATGAACTGCGGCAGGAAGGCGCCGTAGAACAGCAGGCCCTTGGGGTTGGAGGCCGCGGTGAGGAAGCCCTGGCGGAACAGCACCAGGGCATGCGCCGCCTCGCCCGCGTCGGCGCCGGGCTCGAGGCGGATCGGCGGCGCGCGCCACAGCTGCACGCCCAGCCACACCAGGTAGGCCCCGCCCGCGACCTTGAGCACCGCGAGCGCGCCGGCCGACGCGGCGAGCAGCGCGCCGATGCCCAGCATCGACAGCCCGATCAGCAGCACGAAGCCGAGTGCGCCGCCGGCCACCGTGAACAGTGTGCGCCGGCTGCCGTGCAGCGCGCCGTGCGTCAGCGCGAGCAGGCTGTTGGGCCCGGGCGTGAGCGACAGGCCGATGGCCGCGACGAGGTACAGGCCCCAGGAGTCCATGGAGCGAGTCTAGGGCCTGCCGGGCAGAAGGATCTGCGCCCGCATCGACGATGCAGATGCTCCGCGCCGTGTGCGGCCGGCTACGCCTTGGCCAGCAGCGCGAAGTGTTCGACCTGCGGGGGCTGCGCGAAGAACGGGCCGACGATGGCGCGCCACTGCGCGAACAGCGGGCCGCCGCGGAACGCCACCGTGTGGTCCTCCAGGGTGTCCCAGAAGATCATCAGCAGGTAGCGCTCCGGGCTCTCGACGCCCTTGTTGACCTTCCAGCCGCGGAAGCCCTTCGCCTGCGCGATCACCGTGGTCACGCCGCGCACGATGGCCTCGTCGAAGGCGGCCTGCTCACCCGGGCGGATGCGGATGTCGGCGACTTCGAGGATCACGACGGCCGCCCCGTCACATCCTGCAGCCGCGGCCCGGGTCGGCCAGGGCCTTGACCGCGACGCCGGTGACGACGTTGTAGTTGCCCTTGGCCTCGCGGATGTAGAAGTCCTGCGTCGGATTGTGCTGCGGGCTGAGCGTGAACTTGCCGCGCGGGCTGTCGATCTGCGCCTTCTTCATGGCCGCGTACAGCGCGTCCTTCTTGCCCATGTCGCCCTTCACCGCGGCCAGGCCTGCGGCCAGCATCTGCGCCGCGTCGTAGCCCTGCATCGCGTAGACGTCCGGGTTGGCCTTGAAGGTGACGGCGAACTTGTTGCGGAAGGCATTGTTGCGCGGCGTGTTGATCTCGTCGCCGTAGTGCAGCGTGGTGATCAGGCCCTGCGCCGAGGCGCCTTGCGCCTCCAGCGTGCCGTCGGTCAGAAAGCCCGAACCCATCAGCGGGATGCTGCGCTTCAAGCCCGCGGCGTCGTAGTCCTTGACGAACTTGACCGCACCGCCGCCGGCGAAGAAGGCGAACACCACGTCGGGCTTCTGCGCCGCGATCTCGGTCAGCAGGGGCTGGAACTCGACGTTGGGGAAGGGCAGGGTGAGGTCCTTCAGCACCTTGCCGCCGCCCTTCTCGAAGGCCTCGGTGAAGCCCTTGACCGTCTCGATGCCCGCGGCGTAGCCCCAGGTGATGGTCATCGCGCGCTTGTAGCCCTTCTGGGCCGCCACCACGCCGGTGGCGTAGCCGGGCTGCCAGTTCGAGAACGAGCTGCGGAAGATGTTGGGCGCGCACTGCGGCCCGGTGATGGCGTCGGCGCCGGCGTTGGGCACGATCAGCAGCGTGCCGCTGTCCTTGGCCGCGCGCGCCATCGCCAGCGCCACGCCCGAGTGCACGGTGCCGACGATCACGTCGACGTTGTCGCGCTTGATCAGCTTGTTGACGTTGTCGGTGGCCTTGGAGGGCTCGCTCTCGTCGTCGACCTTGAAGAACTGGATGCTGCGCCCGCCGAGCTTGCCGCCTTGCTCGTCGACATAGAGCTTGAAGCCCTTCTCGATCATGTCGCCGAGCGCGGCAAAGGTGCCGGTGGCCGGCAGCATCAGGCCGACCTTGAGCGGCGCCTGGGTCTGGGCGTGGGCGCCGGACAGCAGGGCCAGGGTGGCGGCGACGGCAAGGCAGGCGGGCGGGAAACGACGCATGGCGTAGGACTCCGGGTGACACGAAACAACCTTGGAGGATGCCTGCCCCACCCCCGGCGGGCAAGCGGGTTATCGCGGGGACGCGGCCGGCGCCAGGGGGGCGCCGGTCAGCGCCTGGAGCGCCGCGAGGTTCCAGCCCGGGGCCATCTCGACCACCGCAAAGCCGCGCGGCGTCACGTCGATCACTGCCAGGTCGGTGTAGACGCGCGCCACGCAGCCCAGGCCGGTCAGCGGGTAGGTGCAGCGCGTCACCAGCCTCATCTCGCCGCCCTTGGTGACGTGTTCCATCATCACGAAGGTCCGCCTGGCACCCACCGCCAGGTCCATCGCGCCGCCCACCGCGGGGATGGCGTCGGGCGCGCCGGTGGACCAGTTCGCGAGGTCGCCGTTGGCCGCCACCTGGAAGGCACCGAGCACGCAGATGTCGAGGTGGCCGCCGCGCATCAGCGCGAAGCTGTCGGCGTGGTGGAAGTACGAGCCGCCCGGCTTGAGCGTGACCGGCTGCTTGCCCGCATTGATGAGGTCGAAGTCCTCCGCGCCCGGCGGCGGCGAGGGCCCCATGCCGAGCACGCCGTTCTCGCTGTGCAGCAGCACCTCGCGCTCGGGCGGGATGTGGTTGGCCACCAGCGTGGGCAGGCCGATGCCGAGGTTGACCACCGCGCCTTCGGGGATGTCGTCCGCCACGCGCGCGGCCATCTGCTCGCGGCTCCACCGCTGGTTCATGTGAGCCCCTCGCTCGCGGCGTAGCGCGAGCGATCCCCCGCGGGGCCGAACGCGGGCACGAGAAGGCCGGGGGCCTGCTCGTGCCGGTGAGGGACCGGCTTGGGAGCGGCCCGGCGCCCGGTCCACGCGCTCACCGCCTTGCCTCCACCGCGTGGGTGGGCGCGCGCTCGATGCGCACCACGCGCTGCACGTACACGCCCGGCGTCACCACCGCCTCGGGGTCGAGCTCGCCCAGCGGCATCAGTTCGTGCACCGTGGCCACCGTGATGCGCGCGGCCATCGCCATCAGCGGGCCGAAGTTGCGCGCCGTCTTGCGGTAGGTGAGGTTGCCCCAGCGGTCGCCGCGCTCGGCCTTGATGAAGGCGTAATCGGCGTGGATCGGGCGCTCGAACACCTGCAGGCGGCCGTCGAGTTCGCGCACCTCCTTGCCCTCGGCCAGCACGGTGCCGACGCCGGTGGGCGTGAAGAAGCCGCCGATGCCCGCGCCGGCGGCGCGGATGCGCTCGGCCAGGTTGCCCTGCGGCACCAGTTCGAGCTCGATCGTGCCGGCGCGCCAGGCGCGGTCGAAGTGCCACGAGTCGACCTGGCGCGGGAACGAGCAGATGATCTTGCGCACGCGGCCGGCGGCGATCAGCGCCGCCAGCCCGTGGTCGCCGTTGCCGGCGTTGTTGTTGACGATGGTGAGCCCGCGCGCGCCCTGCGCGAGCAGCGCCTCGGTGAGCTCGTTGGGCAGGCCGGCGGTGCCGAAGCCGCCGATCATCACGGTGGCGCCGTCGGGCACGTCGGCCACGGCGGCGGTGCAACTGGCGACGACTTTGTCGATCATGCAGGCTTCGCGGGACAGGTCACGCTTGGGGCGGCGCGCCATCGAAGGCGCGCTGCAGCGGAGCCCGCAGCGCCTCGCGTTCGAGTTGCCGCGGGTTGGGGTAGCGATTCTGCACCGCGAGGTCGGCCGCGCGATCAAGGCCGTCGGCAGGCATGCCCAAGGCCGCGAGCGAGGTGGGCGCGCCGAGCCGGCACGCCAGCGCGTGCAGGCCGCGTGGCGCATCGCCGGGCTCGGGCAGGCCGAGCGCCTGGTGCGTGGCTGGTCGGCGCGTGTCAAGGAGCGCGTGCGCGGCCCGTCGAGCTGCACCCACCTGATGGAAATGCCGATTCCCGCGGCCACCACGGCGCGCCAGGGCATCCGCGGCCTGCACCCGGAGCGCCGCCGCGTGGTGGATGCCCAGGGCGTGCCGCTGCAGATCGACAGCTGTTACGCCTACGCCCGCGAGCGGGAGGTGGTGTTGCAGCTGTGGCCGGCGCATCATCGGCCCTCGCCGCCAGCCTGAGGCCCCGCGCGTGCCGGGCCGCTGCGCGCCGGCCCGCCGAACCCGTCCCGCACCCAGAGGAGTCGTCATGCCCCGTGTCGCCCAGCCCGCCGTCAAGCCTGCCGCCAAATCCGCCGCCGCCCGCAGCCGCAACGCGGCCGCCGCGCCCGCGCGCCTGGTGATCCTGGTGGCCACGCGCAAGGGGGCGTGGCTGTTCCACGGCGACGCGCGGCGCCGCACGTGGCGCGCCGACGGCCCGCACTTTCTCGGCCACACCATCAGCCATGTGGTGCTCGACCCGCGCGACGGCCGCACCCTGCTGGCGGCGGCCAAGACGGGCCACCTCGGGCCCACGATCTTCCGCTCCGCCAACCTGGGCCGCACGTGGAAGGAGGCCGCGAAGCCGCCGGCCTTCGCCAACCTGCCCGGCCTGCCGGCGCGCTCGGTCGACCACACCTTCTGGCTCACGCCCGGCCACGCCGGCGAGCGCGACACCTGGTACGCCGGCACCTCGCCGCAGGGCCTGTTCCGATCGGAGGACGGCGGCGTGACCTGGGCACCGCTGCCCTCGGTGAACGACGACGCGCAGTTCCGCGAGTGGATGGGCACGGTGCAGGACGGCACGCCCGACGGCCCGAAGCTGCACTCGATCACCGTCGACCCGCGCGATGCGTCGCACCTGCTGTTCGCCATGTCGGGCGGCGGCGTGCACGAGTCGCGCGACGCCGGCCGCAGCTGGCGGCCGCTGATCCGCGGCCTCGAGGTGGTGGAGGGCTTCGACGCCGCCACCGTCACCTTCCACGACCCGCACTGCGTGCGCGTCTGCCCGGGCCGGCCGGACCGGCTGTACCAGCAGAACCATTGCGGCATCTACCGCCTCGACGGCTGGGGTGCGGCCGCCGAGCCGAGCTGGCAGCGCATCGGCGCGAAGATGCCCAAGCGCGTGGGCGACATCGGCTTTCCGATGGTGGTGCACCCGCGCGACCCCGACACCTGCTGGGTGTTTCCGATGGACGGCCAGACCGTCTGGCCGCGCACCAGCCCCGACGGGCGCCCGGCCGCCTACGTCACGCGCAACGCCGGCCGCACCTGGCAGCGGCTGGACGCCGGCCTGCCCGAGGCCCAGGCCTGGTGGACCGTCAAGCGCCAGGCGATGACGGCCGACGCGCAAGCCCAGCCCGCCCTCTACCTCGGCACCACCAGCGGCGAACTCTGGATCGGCCGCGACGAGGGCGCGCGCTGGTCGGCCATCGCGCGCCACCTGCCCGAGATCTACGCCGTCGAAGTGGCCGAGGTCGAGTGACGATGAAGGTGTTGATCCCCGGGGCGCTGCGCTCGTACACGCGCGCATCCGAGGTCGAGGCCGCGGGCGCCACGCTCGACGCCATGTTCACCGACCTCGAGCGCCGCTACCCCGGGCTGCGATTTCGCGTCGTCGACGAGCAGGGGCTGCTGCGACCGAACATGCGCG
>DASTJE010000021.1:0-4108 GCA_035716845.1 Burkholderiaceae bacterium | reverse complement strand
AGGCCGACCAGGTAGCCCAGCTCCTGCTGCGTGATGCGCAGCAGCTGGCCGACGCCCGGGTAGAGCACCGGATGGAACAGGGCGCCCAGGCTGCGCGCGACCTTGGTGTCGGGGTCGGTCAGGCGGTCGATCTCGCGCGCGCCGATGAACTGGCTCAAGCGCTCGTTGAGCTGGTTCATCACGTAGCGGTTGAAGGGAAAGTTGCGTTCGAGCAGCCACTCGAAGGTGCCGATCGGCAGCCCGGCCACCACGCTCGCGCGCAGCGCCTCGATGTTGTAGCGGTAGACCTCGCGCTTGAGCAGCGTGCCCTCGCCGAACCAGGCCCCCGAGGGCACACCGGTGAAGGTGATGGGCGTGCCCAGCGCGCTGTCGTTGCTCATCTTGAGCAGGCCCTCGACCACGCCGAACCACAGCGTGGCCGGGCGCCCGATGCGGCACAGGTACTCGCCGGGCGCTGCGTCGGCGACCTGGATGTCGGCCGCCACGCGGGCGCGCTGCACGGCGTCGAGCAGTCCCAGCCAGGGCACGCGGGCGAGTTCGTCCTCGGTGGCGGCGCGGATGCGGTGCCGCAGCGGGCGGCTGGGTGCGGCGGGTGTGCGTGTGATGCGCATGAGGATGACGCAGGGCTGACAACGGCCCCCCGGGAAATTCCTCGCCGGGCGGACCCTTAAATTGTCGTCAGAACGACAGCACGGCGTCAAACTGGTTCATACGATCCAGGCTCCACGCAGGCACCCGTGACCAGGAGTTCTCAGTGCAAACCACGTTCCCGCGCCTCCTGCTCGAGCACGCGAAAGCGCGGCCCGATGCGCCCGCGCTGCGCGAGAAGGAGTACGGCATCTGGCAGACGATGACGTGGTCCCAGCTGGCGCTGCTGGTGCGGCGCCTGGCCTGCGGATTCGCGCACGCCGGCGTGCAGCGGGGCGACCATGTGGTGGTGGTCGGCGAGAACCGACCGCGCCTGTACGCGACGATGCTGGCGGCACAGTCGCTCGGGGCGGTGCCGGTGCCGCTGTACCAGGACGCCGTGGCGGCCGAATACGCGTTTCCGATCAACAACGCCGAGGTCGGCTACGCGATCGTCGAGGACCAGGAGCAGGTCGACAAGATGCTCGAGCTGCGCGCGCAGTGCCCGACGCTCAAGCGCATCTGGTTCGACGACCCGCGCGGGCTGCGCAACTACACCGAGCCGGGGCTCGACTCGCTCGATGCGCTGGTGGCCGCCGGCCAGGCACACGACCAGGCCAATGCCGCGCTGTTCGACGAGGAGGTCGCGCAGTGCCGGCCCGAGGACGTGGCGGCGCTGTTCTTCACCAGCGGCACCACTGGCAACCCGAAGGGGGTCGTGCACACGCACTACTCGCTGCTCGACCGCGCGGGCGCCGGTGCGCGCTTCGACAAACTGACCGAGAAGGAGGAGGTGCTGGCCTACCTGCCGCCGGCCTGGATCGGCCAGAACATCTTCAGCTATGCGCAGTGGCTGGCCTGCGGCTACGTGGTCAACTGCCCGGAGAGCGCCTCCACCGCGGCGATCGACCTCAAGGAGGTGGGGCCCACCTACTACTTCGCGCCGCCGCGCGTGTTCGAGGCGCTGCTGACGAGCGTCACGATCCGCATGGAGGACGCCGGCAGCTTCAAGAAGTGGCTGTTCAGGCACTTCATGGCGCTGGCGCAGCGCGTGGGCCCGACGCTGATGGACGGCAACCCGGTGGGGCTCGTCGACCAGCTGCACTATCGCCTGGGCAACCTGTTCGTCTACGGCCCGCTGCGCAACACGCTGGGCTTCTCGCGCGTGCGCGTGGCCTACACCGCCGGCGAGGCGATCGGGCCCGACCTCTTCACCTTCTACCGCTCGATCGGCATCAACCTCAAGCAGCTCTACGGATCGACCGAGACGGCGGTGTTCGTCTGCCTGCAGCCCGACAACGAGGTCAAGGCCGACACGGTGGGCGTGCCCATCGACGGCGTGGAGATCAAGGTCGACGCGAGCGGCGAGCTGCTGGTGCGCTCGCAGGGCCTGCTCAAGGGCTACTACAAGAACGAGGCGGCCACGCGCGAGGTGCTGACCGACGACGGCTGGTACCGCACCGGCGACGCGGGCTTCCTCGACGCCACGGGCCACCTGAAGATCATCGACCGCGCCAAGGACGTCGGCCGCCTGGGCGCCGGTCCCTACGCGGGCGAGATGTTCGCGCCCAAGTACATCGAGAACAAGCTCAAGTTCTTCCCCTACATCAAGGAGGCGGTGGCCTTCGGCGACAAGCGCGAGAAGGTGTGCGCCTTCATCAACATCGACTTCGAGGCGGTGGGCAACTGGGCCGAGCGGCGCAACCTGCCGTACGCCGGCTACACCGACCTGGCGGGCAAGCCCGAGGTGCGCGAGCTGGTGGCCGACTGCGTGAAGAAGGTCAACGCCGACCTGGCCGCCGACGCGCGCCTGGCGGGCTGCCAGGTCAGCCGCTTCCTGATCCTGCACAAGGAGCTCGACGCCGACGACGGCGAGCTCACGCGCACGCGCAAGGTGCGGCGTGGCTACATCGGCGACAAGTACCAGGTGCTGGTCGACGCGCTGTACGGCGGACGCGACGAGCAGTTCATCGAGACGGCCGTCAAGTTCGAGGACGGACGCAGCGGCAAGGTGTCGGCCACGCTCAAGATCGTCGACGTGCCGGTGAACGAAGCGCTGCGGAGGGCGGCATGAACATGGCGGTCGAGAACGCCGCACCGGCCATCGGCGGCAAGCCGCGCCGCATCGGCGAGGTCATCCTCGAGGTGAAGAACATCAGCCTGGCCTTCGGCGGCGTCAAGGCGCTCACCGACATCAGCTTCGACGTGCGCGAGCACGAGGTGCGCGCGATCATCGGCCCCAACGGCGCGGGCAAGAGCTCGATGCTCAACTGCATCAACGGCGTGTACACGCCGCAGCAAGGCTCGATCACCTTCCGCGGCAAGACCTTCTCGCACATGAACTCGCGCCAGGTCGCCGAAATGGGCGTGGCGCGCACGTTCCAGAGCCTGGCGCTGTTCAAGGGCATGAGCGTGCTCGACAACATCATGACCGGGCGCAACCTGCGCATGAAGACCAACCTGTTCCAGCAGGCGATTCGCTGGGGCGCGGCCGAACGCGAGGAGATTGCGCACCGCGAGTTCGTCGAGCGCATCATCGACTTCCTGGAGATCCAGGCCCACCGCAAGACGCCGGTGGGGCGCCTGCCCTACGGCCTGCAGAAGCGCGTGGACCTCGGCCGCGCGCTGGCGATGGAGCCCAGCGTGCTGCTGCTCGACGAGCCGATGGCCGGCATGAACGTCGAGGAGAAGCAGGACATGTGCCGCTTCATCCTGGACGTCAACGACGAGTTCGGCACCACGATCGTTCTGATCGAGCATGACATGGGGGTGGTGATGGACATCTCCGACCGCGTGGTCGTGCTCGACTACGGCAAGAAGATCGGCGACGGCACGCCCGACGAGGTGCGCACCAACCCCGACGTCATCAGCGCCTATCTGGGCACTGGCCACTGAAGCGAGGCGAGGACGATGGGCTTTTTCATCGAAACGGTGATCGGCGGCTTGATGACCGGCATGCTGTATTCGCTGGTCGCGCTGGGCTTCGTGCTGATCTTCAAGGCCAGCGGGGTGTTCAACTTCGCGCAGGGCGCGATGGTGCTGTTCGCCGCGCTGGCGATGGCGCGCTTCGCCGAGTGGTTCCCGGCGCTGCTGAACTTCGACAGCAAGCTGCTGGCCAACGCGCTGGCCTTCGTCGCCGCGATGGCGGTGATGGTGGCCGCCGCGTGGCTGATCGAGAAGCTCGTGCTGGGCCGGCTGGTCAACCAGGAGGGCATCACGTTGCTGATGGCCACGCTGGGCATCACCTACTTCCTCGACGGCTTCGGCCAGACGATCTTCGGCAGCGACATCTACAAGATCGACATCGGCCTGCCGAAGGACCCGGTCTTCCTGCTCGAGTCGGTGTTCCAGGGCGGCGTGCTCGTCAACAAGGAGGACCTCTATGCCGCGCTGATCGCCGCGGCGATGGTGATCCTGCTGACGCTGTTCTTCCAGTACACCGGCACCGGCCGCGCGCTGCGCGCGGTGGCCGACGACCACC
>DASTJE010000020.1:0-6606 GCA_035716845.1 Burkholderiaceae bacterium | reverse complement strand
TTCGCGCAGCGAAGTGATGCAAACACCAAAGCCACCCGCCCGCCGGGGCGGGACCCGGCACCGTGGCAAACCACAAAATTCAATTGAAGGCCACTCGGCAAGAGCCGCTTCGGACCGCGCGCCGTCGAAGCCTCTTCCTATGGCTTCGGACGCAAAGCCGCGTGAGCCGCGCCCTTCACCGGGGCCCTTGCGCGCGCGGGCCGCGGAAGCGCCACCAGGGCAGCGCGCGCGTGAGCGCGAGCACGCTGCCGGCCGCCTCGTGCACCTCGCAGCCCGGCACCGGCGCGAGCGCCTCGGCCCACACGGGGCTGGCCAGCAGCTCGCGCAGGCGCGCCACGGCCGGCCGCTCGAGCGCCTCCTTCAGGCACGCGAGGTAGTAATCCTCCTCGGCCAGCGCAATGAAGGGCAGCGCGAACTGCGCCGCCGCCGCCTCGATGCCCATGCCCACGTCGGCCGCGCCGCTGGCCACCGCCGCGGCCACCGCCACGTGCGTGTCCTCGCAGGGGCCGTGGAAGCCGGCGATGCGCTCCGGCGCGATGCGCTCCTGCGCGAGCAGGTGTTCGGCCAGCAGCCGCGTGCCCGAGCCGGGCTGGCGGTTGACGAAGCGCAGCCCCGGGCGCAGCAGGTCGGGCACGCCGAGCACCTGGTGCGGGTTGCCGCGCGCGACGATCAGGCCCTGCGTGCGGCGGTGGCTGGCGATCAGCTTGTGCCGGCCCGGCCTGAGCAGGCCCTTGAGCGCACGCGCGAAGCGCGGCAGCGGCCCCGGCGGCAGCGCCGGCACATGGAAGCCCGCCACGTCGCAGCGCCCGTGCGCCAGCGCCTGCAGCGCGTCGGTGCTGCCGGCGAAGCGCAGGTCGATGTGCAGGTCCTGCCCGTCGGCGCGGTCGCGCAGCAGCGGCAGCGCGAGGTCGTGGCTCGCGTACAGCGTGAGCGTCTCGTGCTCGTCGTCGAAGGCCAGCGTCAGCACGCGCTCGAGCTCGTTGCGCAAGGCCTCGATGTGCGGCGTCAGGCGCGTGCGCGCCGTCGTCTCGGCCCACAGCAGGCGTTCGGCGAGCGGCGTCAGGCGTGCGTTCTGGCCCTTCATCCACACCACCAGCGGCGCGCCCAGGGTGTCCTCCCAGCGCTTGAGCGCACCCCAGGTGTGGCGGTAGGAACTGCCCAGCGCACGCGCCGTGGCGCTGATCGACCCGGTGTCGCGCAGCGTGCGCAGCAGCTCGACCAGCGGGTTGGCCAGTTCGGCGCCGCGCTGCGCCGCGTCGCTGACGAAGCCGTACTCGAGGTGGATGCCGCGGCGGGGGGGGGTCATGGTGCAGTGCGCATCCTATGTCCAGAGGTCGCGGTGAAGGAGTTTTTAAGGTTCGCGGATCGAAAGCTTAAGAGCGGCGCGACGGACGGCGGCCTAGAGTGCCTTCACGCCGCCAGCACGCTTGAGCCGGCGCAATCCGAACCGACGAGGACATCGCCATGGACACTCCCATCCCCACCGCCCAGGCCGGCACGGCCGAACACGCCGCCCCCATGCGGCGCGACCTGTACGCCGGCATCCACAAGGCCCTGCGCCTGTTCATGACACGCACGCTGTGCACGATCGGCGCCACCGACCCGGCCGATGGCGCGGCGGTGCAGGCGACGCTGGCCATGGTCGAGCGCCTGCTCGCGCTGTGCGAACTGCACCTGAAGGACGAGAACGAGTTCATGCACCCGGCGCTCGAGCGCGCACGGCCCGGCGTCAGCGCGCGCATCGCCGCCGAGCACGTGCACCACGCGGAGTCGATCGCCGACCTGCGCGACCTCGCCGGCCTGGTGGCCGACTGCCAGGGCGCGCCGCGCGCGGCCGCGCTGGGCCGCCTGTACCGGGCCTGTGCGCTGTTCGTGGCCGAGAACCTGCAGCACATGCATGTCGAGGAGACCGTGCACAACCCCGTGCTCTGGGGCGCCTACAGCGACGAGGAGCTGGTCGCGCTCGAGCACGCGCTCGTCACCTCGATCCCGCCGCAGGCGATGGCCGAGGCGCTGCACTGGTTCCTGCCGGCCCTGCACGCCGGCGAGCGCGCGGCCATGCTCGGCGAGATGCGCCAGGGCATGCCGCCCGAGCCCTTCCGTGCGGTGCTCGAGATCGCGCGCCAGACGCTCGACGCGGCGCAGCACGCGCGCCTGCTGCGCGCGCTCGACCTGCCGGCCACCGCCTGAAGGCGTCTCAGCGCGGCACGTGGGCGAGCTGCAGCGGCCGCACGACGGCGAGCCGCAGGCGCCCGCGGCCGCACTTCTCGATGCGCACGCTGGCCTGCCGGTCGTTGAGCCGGCGCGTCAGCAGCACCAGCCGCGCCTCGAGGTTGTCGCCGACCTCCGGCAGTTTCAGCTCCGGGGCGAGGCGCAGCTCGCGGTTGCTGAATTCGGTGCGGCCGCTGCGGGCGTGCTCGTTGAGCAGCTTCCACAGCACGGCACCGGCGACGCCCTTGATGAGGTAGTCGTCGTCGAGGAAGACGCTGTCGTCGGCCGCGTAGTGGCGCACGCGCAGCGGCGCAGCGCCGGATTCGCTGCGTGGCGGTGGCGTCCACGCCGGGGCGGCGGCGGGCTCGTCCGCCGGGGACTCCGCGGCCTCGTGGAAGTGGCGCGCCAGGGCGGCCACCTGCGCCGCGAGCGCCACCAGGGCGTCCTCGTCGTCCCAGCTGAAGCGCATCTCGTGCGGGCTCTCGACGAACAGCACGCCCTGCACCTGCCCCGCACACCCCAGCGGCACCGCGAGCTGGCTGCCCGGCTCGGCCAGCCCCGGCATCGGGATCTCGCGCTCGCGCTGGTGCGGCGCCAGCGCCTCGCGCACGGTGCGGCCGTAGGCGTACTCGAGCGTGGCGTGGTTGATGCGGATCGGCGTGGCCGCGCGCGCCGCCACGCCGATCACGCCCTCTCCGAGCGGGATCTCGGCGCCGGCGCCGGAACGGCCGTAGCCTCGACTGGCCACGGTGTACAGCCGCTCGGCGCCCGGGTCGCGCAGCAGCAGCATGGCGTGGCGGATGCCGAAGGCCTCGGCCACCGCGTCGAGCGTGAACTCGACCAGGCTCTCGAAGTCGGTGCTGGCGGCCACGCGCTCGACGCAGCGCCGCAGCGCCGACAGGCGGTTGAGCCCGCCCACCGGCAGCGCACGCTGCGGCGCGGCCACCTGCTCGACGCGCTCGACCGCGTACAGGTCGGCCCCGCGCAGGCGGAACACGCCGCTCATGCCGGTGTGCGAGGCGATGCCGGCCAGCTTGGCCCTCATGCGCTCGAACAGCGCACCCTCGGTCTCGGTGCGCAGGTAGCGCGCGCCGATGCGGTAGAGCGCGCCGTGCGCCGGGTGCGTCACCAGCAGTTCGACCTGCGGGTTGGCCAGCACGTTGCGCCGCGACTTGTTGAAGAACTGGAACGACAGCGCCAGGTGCTGCGCGTCCACGTACTCCACCTGCGAGATGTAGGTCACGTTGGGCGTGCCGTCGCTGGCGCAGGTGGCCATCACGCCGGGGATCACGCCTTCCAGGCAGGGGCGGATCGCGTCCAGGTCGAGCGGCGGCGCGTGCATGACCCCTCGTGCCTCAGCGCCCCGACGCGGCCAGCGGCTCGCCCGCAGCCGGGCCGGGCGTCTGCTCGAAGGCCGCCTCGACCGTGAAGTGCACGGCCACCAGGTCGCCGCCGTGCGCCAGCAGCGTGCGCGCCACCTCGGCCCCGAAACCCAGCTGCGCGATCTCCTCGATGAAACGCTCGAGGTAGCGCGCGGCCAGCTGCTCGTCGTCGGCCAGCGCCGCGCTCACCACCGCATCGCTGCCCTTGACCTGCACGGTGCGGTGCGTCGACGGCTCGCTGAACACGACCGCGATACGGCCGTTGCGCCGCAGGTCGTCGAGCACTTCCTGCGCCCCGCCGCGCGTGAGCAGCACCATCAGGCGCCGCCGGTCCTCCGACAGCCGGAACCCGACCGCGCGCATCAGGTGCGGGCGCCTTGCGTCATCGGCGCTGCCGACGATCACCGAGACGCTGCGCGCCAGCAGCGCCATCGGGTCCGGACCGATCGGGGACAGCACGGTTTCGGGCATCGGATCAGTGTAGTGCGCGTGGAGCGCGGCAGCGCCGGCGCGGCCGCCTTGCGGTATGGTGCGCTCCATGATGCAGCTGCACTACTTCCCCGGCAACGCCAGCATGACGCCCCACCTCCTGCTCGAGGAGCTGGGCGTGCCCTTCGAGCTCGTTCTCGTGGACCGTGCGCGCAACGCGCACAAGTCCCCCGAGTACCTCGCCCTCAACCCGAACGGCCTGATCCCCACCCTGGTCGACGACGGCCTGGTGCTGTACGAGACGGCCGCCATCGTGCTGCACCTGGTGGACACGCACCCGCAGGCCGGCCTCGCGCCCGCGCCCGGCACCGCGGAGCGCGCGCACTTCACCAAGTGGCTGGTGTGGCTGGCGGCGTCGCTGCAGTCGCAGATGCCCCTGTACTTCTACAGCGAGCGCTACCTCGCGCCGGGCAATGCCGAGGGCGTGGCTCAGCTCAAGGCGGCGGCCGAGGCCAGGATCGCCGGCCTGGTGGACCAGATCGACGCGCAGCTGGCCTCGCACGGCGGGCCCTGGATGATGGGCGAGCGCTTCTCCGCGCTCGATCCCTACGCCTTCATGCTGTGCCGCTGGACGCGCGGCATGCAGCGCCCTGCGCGCACACTGCCGCACATCGCGCCCTTCCTGCAGCGCATGCTCGAGCGGGCGGCGACGCAGCGCGTGTTCGAGAAGGAGCGCCTGACCGCGCCCTGGTTCTGAGGCGGCGCCGCCCGGGCGTCAGAACGAGCCGGTCGCGCGCAGGCGCTCCAGGCGCAGCGCAATGGCCTGGCGCTTGTCGGCGATCTTCTGCTGCAGCACGCGCCGCGCGGCCTCGTCGCCGCAGGCCGCGAGTTCGGCCTCCAGCGCCGCGGCCTGCTGCATCAGCTCCACCTCGGGCGGCACCACGCCGGCGTCCTTGAGGATCTTCATGCCCATGCGCAGCTCGGGCGGCGTGTCGTCGTAGCCGTCGCCGAAATCGAGCGGCTTGCCGTAACTCGGTGCGGCCTTCAACTCGCCGCTGGCCTCGCTCTCGCGCAGGTGCTCGCCGATATGGTCCTCCAGCAGCTGCAGCCGCTGCAGGCGCTTCCTCTCGGCGTTGCTGTCGCTCATCGCCGCACGCCCCTCACAGCGTCGCGCAGTGCGACGCGTCGCCCAGCGCGTCGGCCCAGTGGCGCGTGAGCGGCGTCAGCGGCTTGGCCATCAGGCGCTCGTTGAGCAGGGCGCGCCCCAGCGTCTTGCGCGCGCTGCCGCGCGCACAGGCCGCCAGCAGCGTGAGGTCGATGACGTCGCGCTGCGCATGGCTGCCGCCGAACCGCGGCGCCTGCGCGCGCGCGGCGTACAGCAGGTCGGCCGCGGCATCGTGCTCGCCGCGCGCGAAGGCGACGAGGCCGCGTGCCAGCGGCAGGCCGACCTCGCGTGCCATCGCATGGTTGTCGCGCCGGACGTCGTCGGCCGCCATGGCGCGCTCGGCGCAGCGCGCCAGGCGATGCTCGGCGCACGCCACGTCGCCCGCGGCCAGCAAGGGCATCAGCGCGTGCACGTCGTTGAAGGCATAGTGGCCGGCCGCACCCCCATCGCCGCCGACATCGGGCCACGCGTCGGCCAGCACGCGGCAGCGCGCCGCGACATCGGCGCCGAGCAGATGCAGCCGCCACAGCAGCGAGGCGGCATCCACGCGCTGCAGGTCGATCTCGAGTCGATCGCCCGCGAAGTGGCCGTCGAGCACGCGCAGCGTGCCGGCGATGTCCAGCCCCTCGATGCGGAACAGCGCCTTGTGCCACCACAGGTGCACCGCGAAGCCGTTGCCCTCGGCCCACTGCGCCTGGTGGCTGCGTAGCCAGGCCGCGCCGTCCTCGAAGCGGCCCTGCATCTCCATCACGTGCGCCACCGCATGCACCGCCCAGGGCGAGCGCGGGTCGATCGACAACGCGCGCCGGCCGGCGTCCTCGGCCTCGGCGTAGCGGTGGTTCTCCTCGAGGCCGAAGGCCCACAGCGCGAGCACGTGCGGGTACAGCGGATCGTCCTCGTCCCACTCGGGCAGCGCGCGCGCCGGCCGCGCGCGCAGGGCCACCGCGTCGCCGCGGTAGAAGTCCCACAGCTGCACCCACTGCAGCGCCAGCGCGTCGCGCGGCTCGTCCATCAGCAGCCGGTCCCACACGCGGCAGGCCGCGGCCCAGCGACCCTCGCGCACGCAGTCCAGCGCGTCGAGGTGGGCGCGCTCGCGCTCCGGCGTGCCCGCGTGCACCAGGGCGCGCGCGGCGTCGAGGTGCCGCGTGGCCTCGGGCATCTGCGCCGGCTCGGTGAGCGAGAAGAGGAAGCCGGCCTTCACCGCGTGCGGCAGGGTCCACGAGGGATCGGCCGCGATCGCGGCGTCGAGGTCGGCCAGCGGCGTGTCGTAGAACGACATCAGGCGCCAGGTGGCGGACTCGAGCGCATCGCGCGCGGCCGCGCTCTCGCTGCCCACCGGAACGCCTCGAACGTCTCGCGCTGCCATGGGCGCAATGTAGCCTGAGTGCAATGGGGCCCCGTTGCCGCTGGCGCAGACAG
>DASTJE010000019.1:0-2279 GCA_035716845.1 Burkholderiaceae bacterium | reverse complement strand
TCCGCATTGCAGCTGCCCAATCCTAGACCCCGTGCGGCCGTCCGGCCGGCACGGCAATACACGAGGGGGGAAACGATGTTCGTCAAGATCGTCGGGATACTGGTCGTCACGATCGCGCTCGCGGTCCTGGGCTATTCGGCGTACGCGATCCCGTTCTTCGTGATCGCGCTGGGGATCGCGTTCGTCGTCGAGTCGGTGCGCGTGGTGCCGCAGCAGCACGCGTGGGTGGTCGAGCGGCTGGGCAAGTTCCACGCGACCCTCGAGCCGGGCCTGAACGTGATCGTGCCTTTCATCGACCGCATCGCGTACCGGCACTCCCTCAAGGAAGTGCCGCTCGACGTGCCCGAGCAGGTGTGCATCACGCGGGACAACACCCAGCTCGGCGTCGACGGGATCATCTACTACCAGGTGACCGATCCGCGGCTCGCGTCGTACGGCTCGTCGGACCCGATCGGGGCGATCACCCAGCTCGCGCAGACCGCGCTGCGCTCGGAGATCGGCAAGATGGAGCTCGACCGGACCTTCGAGAGCCGCGACGAGATCAACCGCCAGGTGGTGTCGGTGCTCGACGAGGCGGGACGCACCTGGGGTGTCAAGGTGCTGCGCTACGAGATCAAGAACCTGACCCCGCCCGAAGCGATCCTGCGCTCGATGCAGGCGCAGATCACCGCCGAGCGCGAGAAGCGGGCGCTGATCGCGGCCTCCGAGGGCAGGAAGCAGGAGCAGATCAACCTGGCCGAGGGCGCGCGCGAGGCCTTCATCGCCAAGAGCCAGGGCGAGAAGCAGTCGCAGATCAACATCGCCGAGGGCGAGGCGGCGGCCATCCGCGCAGTGGCCGAGGCCACCGCCACCGCGATCGCGCTCATTGCCGCCGCCATCCGTGCGCCCGGTGGCGAGCAGGCCGTGCAGCTCAAGGTGGCCGAGAAGGCCGTCGAGGCCTACGCCGGCCTGGCCCGCACCAACAACACGATGATCGTGCCCGGCCACATGGGCGAGGTGGCCTCGCTGATCGGCACAGCGATGGCGCTCATGCGCGGCGGCCCGCCGCAGAAGGGCGCCTGAGGCGCGGCGGCGTCCGGTGCCGCGTCAGCGCCGCAACGCCACGGCGAAGCCGCGTTGCACGGCCGGCCGCGCCATCAGGGCCTCGTACCAGCGCCTGACGTGCGGGAAGTCGGCCAGGTCGATGCGGTGGCGCGGGTGCCGCCACGCCCAGCCGAGGATCGCGAAGTCGGCGATCGTGAGCTCGCTGCCGGCGAAGTACGGGTTGGCCGCGAGCCGTCGCTCCATCACGCCGTACAGGCGCCGCGTCTCGGCCATGAAGCGCTCGAGCCCGTAGCGGCGCTGGGTTTCGTCCTCCATGGCCACGAAGTGGTGCACCTGCCCCGGGATCGGCCCGAAGCCGCCCATCTGGAACATCAGCCACTCCAGCGTGGCGATGTGCGCGCGCGGCTCGCGCGGCCAGAAGCGGCCCGTCTTCTCGGCCAGGTAGATCAGGATCGCGCCCGACTCGAACACGCTCACCGGTGTGCCGTCGGGGCCTTCGGGGTCGACGATGGCCGGGATCTTGTTGTTGGGGCTGATGGCCAGGAACTCCGGCGCGAACTGCTCGCGCTTGCCCAGGTCCACCGCGTGCACCTCGTAGGGCAGTTCCATCTCCTCCAGCGCCACGCTGATCTTGCGGCCGTTGGGGGTGTCGGCGGCGTAGAACCGGATCGGGGCGGTCATGCGGCCGCATCTCCCCGGAAGTGGCCCGCCACCAGCTCCAGCACCGCGGCGGCGAACGCGGCGGGCGCCTCCTGCGGCAGGTTGTGGCCGACGCGGTCGATCACGCGGCGCGAGAACGGGCCCGTGAAGAAGCGCCGGTGGCGCAGGGAGCCGTCGGCGCGCATCACGCCGTCGTTGCCGCCATCGAGCGAGATCGTGGGCACGCCGATCGGTGGGCGTTCCACCAGTCGCTGCTCGACAGCCTCGCAGGCCGGGTCGCCGGCCACCAACCCGTAGCGCACGCGGTAGGAGTGGATCACGACGTCGACGAAGTCGGGGTTGTCGAACGAGGCCGCGGTGCGCTCGTAGGTGGCGTCGTCGAACACCCAGTCGGGCGACCACAGCGACCACAGCAGCTTGCACAGCGCGCGCCGGTGGTGCGCCAGCCCGGCGCGGCCGCGCTCGTTGTGGAAGTAGTACTGGTACCAGAGCCGGTGCTCGTCCTCCGGCGCCATCGGCTCCATCGCCGAAGGCAGGTGGTGCACGTTGTAGCCGCCACCGGTGACCAGGCCCGC
>DASTJE010000018.1:0-20756 GCA_035716845.1 Burkholderiaceae bacterium | reverse complement strand
ACCTTGATGCCGGTCTCGGCCTCGAACTTCTTGATGATGTCGTCGCCGATGTAGTCCGACCAGTTGTAGATGTTCAGGACCTTTTCCTCCTCCTGGGCGTGCAGACCCGTCGACGCGAAGGCGAGGGTCAGGGCGCAGGCGGCGCTGATCAAGGACGAGAGCGGTTTGACCATGGTGCGGAAGCTCCGTGTGGGTGAAGGTGGAAGAAGGTGCGACGCGGAAAGTCTAGGTGCGCGACGGTGGGCAGTCATTGGGGGGAATGCTCAAGCGTGCCAGCCGCGCGAGCGCGCGTCCGCCAGCGTGAGGTCGAGGCAGCGGCGGATCAGGGCGACCATCTCGTCGATCTGCGCGCGCGTGATCACCAGCGGCGGCGCGATGATCATGCGGTCGCCGACGGCGCGCATGATCAGGCCCTCGCGGAAGCAGTGGCCGCGGCAGACCATGCCCACTTCGAGTTCGGAGGCGAAGGGCGTGCCGCCGCGCGGGCCATCCTTGTCCTTCACCAGCAGCAGTGCGCCCATCAGGCCGCAGGTCTGCGCCTCGCCCACCAGCGGGTGGTCGGCCAACCGTGCGTAGGCCTGCGCCAGGTACGGGCCGACGTCGTCGCGCACGCGCTCGACCAGGCGCTGCTCGCGGATCAGGCGGATGTTGGCCAGCGCCACCGCGCAGGCCACCGGGTGGCCGGAGTAGGTGTAGCCGTGGTTGAACTCGCCGCCCTGCTCGATCAGCACTCTGGCCACTCGGTCGCCGACCATGACGCCGCCCAGCGGGATGTAGCCGCTGGTCACGCCCTTGGCGAAGGTCATCAGGTCCGGTCGGGTGCCCATGGTCTCGCAGCCGAACCAGCGGCCGGTGCGGCCGAAGCCGGTGATGACCTCGTCGCTCACGAGCAGGATGCCGTACTGGTCGCAGATGCGCTGGATCTCGGGCCAGTAGGTCGATGGCGGCACGATCACGCCACCCGCGCCCTGCACCGGCTCGCCGATGAACGCCGCCACCTTGTCGGGACCGACTTCGAGGATCTTGCGCTCGAGCGCGCGCGCGGCGTGCAGGCCGAATTCGTCGCGGTCCATGTCCCCGCCGTTCTCGAACCAGTAGGGCTGGTCGATGTGGACGATGCCGGGGATCGGCAGGCCGCCCTGGGCGTGCATGCCGGCCATGCCGCCCAGCGAGGCGCCGGCCATCGTCGAGCCGTGGTAGGCGTTCCAGCGGCTGATGATCACCTGGCGCTGCGGCTGCCCGAGCACATCCCAGTAGCGCCGCACCATGCGCACCACCGTGTCGTTGCCCTCGGAGCCGGAGCCCGAGAAGAACACGTGCTGGAACTGCGGCGGCGACACCTCGGCCAGCAGCTCGGCGAGCTCGATGGCCGGCGGCGTGGCGGTCTGGAAGAAGGCGTTGTAGAAGGGCAGCTGCTCGAGCTGGCGCGCGGCCGCGTCGATCAGCGCGCGCTGGCCGTAGCCGACGTTGACGCACCACAGGCCGCTCATCGCGTCGAGGATCTTGTGGCCGTCGGTGTCCCACAGGTAGATGTCGTGGGCGCGCTCGATCACGCGCGCGCCCTTGCGGGCCAGGGCCTGGAAGTCGGTGAAGGGATGGAGGAAGTGCGCGGCGTCGGCGGCCTGCCACTGGGCGGTCGAGCGCACGGATGCGGTGGGCGAGAGAACGGCGTTCATCGGTTTTCCTTCAGACGTGGAGCAGGAGGTGCTCGCGCTCCCACGGCGAGATCACCTTCATGAATTCGGCGTATTCGACTTCCTTGACCTCGGTGTAGACGGTCACGAAACCCTTGCCCAGCACTTCGGCCAGATCGGCCTCGTCGCGCAGCAGCGCGAGCGCCTCGCCCAGGCTGCGCGGAAGCTGGTATTCGCCCAGGTAGGCGTCGCCCTTGCATTCGGGAGAGGGCTCGATGCGGTTGACGATGCCGAGGTAGCCGCAGGCCAGGGTCGCGGCCAGCGCCACGTAGGGGTTGGCGTCGGCGCCGATCACGCGGTTCTCGATGCGGCGCGCGCTGGGCGGCGCCACCGGGCTGCGGATGCCCACGGTACGGTTGTCGGTGCCCCACTGGATGTTGATCGGCGCGGCGGTGAAGCGGGCCAGGCGGCGGTAGCTGTTGACGTAGGGCGCGAACAGCGCCATCGCCGCCGGGACGTACTTCTGCAGGCCGCCGATGTACCAGAAGAACTCGCGCGAGGGCGAGCCGTCCTCGTTGCTGAAGATGTTGCGCCCGCTGGCCTTGTCGACCACGCTCTGGTGGATGTGCATGGCGCTGCCGGGCTCGCCGGCAATCGGCTTGGCCATGAAGGTGGCGAACATGTCGTGGCGCAGCGCCGCCTCGCGCACCGTGCGCTTGAACAGGAACACCTCGTCCGCGAGCCCCAGCGGATGGGCGTGGAAGAAGTTGATCTCCATCTGCCCGGCGCCGATCTCGTGGATCAGCGTGTCCACGTTCAGCTCCATCTTGTCGCAGTAGTCGTAGACGTCCTCGAACAGCGGGTCGAACTCGTTGACCGCGTCGATCGAGTAGGCCTGGCGCGAGGTCTCGCTGCGGCCGCTGCGCCCGATCGGCGGCTTGAGCGGCACATCGGGGTCGGTGTTGCGCGCCACCAGGTAGAACTCGAGCTCGGGCGCGACCACCGGGTCCCAGCCCTTCTGGGCATACAGGTCGCACACGCGGCGCAGCACCGAGCGCGGCGCATAGGGAACGAGGCGGCCCTCGCGGTCGAAGCAGTCGTGGATCACCTGCGCCGTGGGGTCCACCGCCCAGGGCACCAGGCGCACCGTGCTCGGATCGGGGCGCAGGTGCATGTCGTGGTCGGTCGGGCTGATGACCTCGTAGTAGGGGCCTTCCTGCGGGAATTCGCCGGTCACGCCCATCGCGACCACCGCCTCGGGCAGGCGCATGCCGCGGTCCTCGGTGAACTTCTCGCGCGGCAGGATCTTGCCGCGCGCCACGCCGGTGAGGTCGGGCACGAGGCATTCGATCTCGGTGACGCGGCGCTCGTTGAGCCAGTTCTCGAGTTCGCTGAAATTGACGTTGTCCTTGAGGACCATGGGATCACCTGTGCTTGCGGTTCCGGTGGGTGGCGCAGGCTGCGCCAAAGGCTTGCAGCAGGCGCATCGACACCGGATTGGTCGCGGCCTGCCATTCGGGGTGCCATTGCACCGCCAGGTTGAACCCGGGGGCGGCGGGCATGGAGAACGCCTCGATCACGCCGTCGGGCGCGCGCGCCTCGACGGCGAGCCCCTCGGCCAGGCGGTTGACGGCCTGGCCGTGCAGAGAATTGACCTCCACGCTGTCGGTGCCCAGCACCTCGTGCAGACGTCCACCCCGGGTCAGCGCGATCGGGTGGGCGGGGCCGTACTGGGCCTCGACCGGAAGGTCGTCGGGATCGCGGTGGTCGAGGTGGCCGTCGACCTCGTGCACCGCCTGGTGCAGGCTGCCGCCGAGCGCGACGTTGGTCTCCTGCATGCCGCGGCAGATGGCGAAGAAGGGGACACCGCGCGCCAGCACGCGCGGCACCAGGGGCAGCGTCCACGCGTCGCGCTCCGGATCGAGCGGCAACGACGGGTCGCGCACGGCTTCGTCGAAGTGGCCGGGGTGCACGTTCGACGGCGAACCGGTCAGCAGCACACCATCGGCGAGGTCGAGCAGCGCGTCGAGTTCGTCGGCGGCGGCCCACGGCACGATCAGCGGCTGGCAGCCGGCCAGGCGCACGGCGTCGGCGTACTTCTTGCCGACGATGTGGAACGGGTGCACGCCGACCATGCGGTTGCAGGCGGGCACCAGGACGACGGGCTTGGCGGCGGCACTCACATCAAGTCTCTCAGGCGGTAATAGGCCATGCCCAGCACCAGCGCCGGCGTGCGCAGCGCGCGCCCGCCCGGGAAGCGCCGGTGCCGCAGGCGCGCGAACACGTCGAAACGCGATGCATCGCCCGCAATGGCCTCGGCCACCAGGCGGCCGGCCAGGCCGGTCAGTGCGACGCCGTGGCCGGAGAAGCCCTGCAGGTAGTACACCGCGCCGCCGTAGGCGTCCAGGCGCCCGAAGTCAGGCGCGCGGTTCATCGAGATGTCGACGAATCCGCCCCAGGCGTGCGTGACCGGCACGCCGGCCAGCTGCGGGAAGGTGCCCACCATGCGCCGCGCCATCGACGCGGCCAGGTTCATCGGCGTGGCGGTGCTGTAGCTCACGCGCCCGCCGTACAGCAGGCGCCGGTCGGCGCTCACGCGGAAATAGTCGAGCACGAAGTTGTTGTCGCACACGCCCGCGCCGCAGGGGATGAGCGAATTCGCGAGGCCTTCGGCCAGCACCTCGGTGGCCACGATATAGGTGCCCACCGGCATGATGCGCGGCGCCAGTGCCGGCGCCAGCGCAGGGCCGAACTCCGGCAGGTAGACGTTGCCCGCGAGCAGTGCATGCCGTGCGTGCAGGCGTGCGCCGGTGGACGTCTCGAGCACCACGCCGGCGCCCTCGCGGCGCAACGCGGTGACCGCGGTCGATTCGTGCACCCGCGCGCCCTGCGCGGCGGCGGCCTGTGCCAGGCCGTGCGCGTACTTCAGCGGATGCAGGTGCCCCGAACGCGCGTCGTGGGCCGCGGCGACATAGCGCGGACTCGCGATCCAGCGCGCCAGGTCCGTGCGCTCGACCCACGTCGTGGGATGACCGTAGCCTTCGGCCAGGCGATCGACCTCGGCGCGCAGCGCGCGTGCCTTGCGGTCGCGCGTGGCCACCGCCAGGTGGCCGTCGCGCCAGTCGCAATCGATGCCGAAGCGCTGTGCGTGACCGCGGATCAGGTCCAGCGCCTCGATCGTCATCGCGTAGACGCGGCGGGCGTCGTCGCGGCCGAGCTGCTCTTCGACGACGCCGATGTCGCAGGCCAGCCCGTGGATGGCCTGGCCGCCGTTGCGCCCGCTCGCGCCCCAGCCGACCTCGGCCGCTTCGAGCACGGTGACGTCGAATCCGCGGTCGCGCAGCTCGATGGCCGCCGAAAGCCCCGCAAACCCCCCGCCCACCACCGCGACATCGCACCGATGCTCGCCACCCTCCAGTCGCGGATGGCTGCGCGTCCGGGGGGCCGTGGCGGCGTAATAGGAATGCCGCGTCAGGCTGCGGTCGGTGTCGAGGAGGGGCATGAAGTGTTTACGCGCTAGGCACGTTCCTTTGCTCGCAAGAGTCGGACCGGCACGCTTCAGGCATGGCGCCTGATGGCCGCGGACAGCACGTCGACGATGCGCTCGATGTGCGACGACTCGATGATCAGCGGTGGTGACAGTGCGATGGTGTCGCCGGTGGTGCGGATCAGCACCCCCTGTTCCCAGCAGTCGAGGAAGACATCGAAGGCGCGCTTGGCGGGCTCTCCGGGCAGGGGCGCCAGCTCGATGCCGCCGACCAGGCCGAAATTGCGCACGTCGATCACGTTGGGCAAGGCCTTCATCGAGTGCACGGCATCCGCGAAGGTGCCGGCCATCTTCTGCGCCCGCGTCAGCAGCGCGCCGTCGGCGTAGGTCTCCAAGGTGGCGAGGCCGGCCGCGCAGGCCAGCGGATGCGCGGAATAGGTGTAGCCGTGGAAGAACTCGATCAGGTGCTCCGGGCCCTGCATGAAGGCGTCGTAGAGGCCCTGCCTGCAGATCACGGCGCCCATCGGCACCGCGCCGTTCGTGATGCCCTTGGCGCAGGTGATCATGTCGGGCACCACGCCGAAGGTCTGCGCCGCGAAGGCGTTGCCGGTGCGGCCGAAGCCGGTGATGACCTCGTCGAAGATCAGCAGGATGCCGTGCTTGTCGCAGATGGCACGCAGCCGCTCCAGGTAGCCCTTGGGCGGCAGCAGCACGCCGGTGGAACCCGCGATCGGCTCGACGATCACCGCCGCGATCGTCGAGGCGTCGTGCAGGGCCACCAGGCGCTCGAGGTCGTCGGCGAGTTCCGCGCCGTGTTCGGGCTGGCCGACCGTGAAGGCGTTGCGCGCCGGGTCGTGGGTGTGGCGGATGTGATCGACGCCGGCCAGCAGCGTGCCGAACATCTTGCGGTTGGCCACCATGCCGCCCACCGAGATGCCGCCGAAGTTGACGCCGTGGTAGCCGCGCTCGCGACCGATCAGCCTCGTGCGGCTGGCCTCGCCGCGCACGCGGTGGTAGGCGATGGCCATCTTGAGCGCCGTCTCCACCGCTTCGGAGCCCGAGTTGGTGAAGAAGACCTTGTTCATCCCCGGCGGCGCGATTTCGACCACCTTCTCGGCCAGCGCGAATGCCTTGGGGTGCCCCATCTGGAAGGGCGGGGCGTAGTCGAGTTCGCCTGCCTGCTCGGCGATCGCCTTCACGACCTTGGGTGCCGCGTGGCCCGCGTTCACGCACCACAACCCGGCCACGCCATCGAGCACCTGGCGCCCCTCGGGGGTCCAGAAATACATGCCTTCGCTGCGCGCCAGAAGGCGCGGCGCCTTCTTGAACTGGCGGTTGGCGGTGAAGGGCATCCAGTACGCGTCCATGCGCTCGGCCATGGCGAACTCCGTGTCGATGTCGAAAGTGCGAGTGTGCGACTGGCGACAGCCGGCAGTCTAGGCAGGGGCGGGCGCAATGTGCTTGCGCGTTCGGGCCGGGCTTACCCGTCAGATTGGAATAAGATGCCAGGCATCCGCGACAAATGAGAATTTTGTGCGAAACAAGACAAACATCGCGCAACTAGATGCCATCGACGTGGCCATCCTCGAGGCCCTGCAACAGGACGGCCGGCTCACCAATCTTGACCTCGCGCAGCGCGTGCACCTCTCGCCCTCGGCCTGCCTGCGGCGCGTGAAGCAGCTCGAGGAGTCGGGCGTCATCGCGCAGTACGTCGCGCTGCTCAACCCCAAGGCCGTGGGGGCGCACGGCACGAGCTTCACGATCATCAATCTCGAGACCATGAGCAATGACGTGCTCGAGGCGTTCGAGCAGGCCGTCCGTGCCGAGCCGCGCATCCTCGATTGCTACTACGTCGCCGGCTCGAACGACTACCTGATCCGCTTCGCCTACCGCGACGCCGAAGACCTCGAGCGCTTCCACACCACGGTGCTGATGCGCCTGCCCGGCGTGGCGCGCTCCAACTCGATGCTGGTGCTGCGAACGGTCAAGAAGACGACGGCGCTGACGGTGCAGCCGTCGTAGCGGTGTCGCGTCCCCGGCCGCGCGGGGCTCAGCCGCGATCGGCGGCCAGCGCGACGGCGCGACGCTTGGCCTCGGGGTAGACGCGCGATTCCTCGAGGGCGATGTGCTCGAGATAGAGCGAGCCGAACACTCCGACGACGTGGCGCAGCACGTCCGGGTCGATGCTGCCGACCCCATCGGCCAGCGCATCGAGCATCGGTTCGAGCTCGAGCCAGTCCTCCTCCAGCCAGCCGTGGTCCTGCTGCAGGCGCAGCACGTCGGCGACCAGGTCGGCGTCGCCGCTGGACAGCAACTGAGGGAACACCACGCGCTCCTCGTCGGCGTGATGCCGGCGCGCGGAGTCGTTGAAGAAGTTGCACACGTTGCGCGCGAGTTCGCGCCCGTCCGCGTCGGCGCCCGCGTAGTCGATGCGCGCCATCAGGGCATCGAGCTGGCGCAGATAGCGCACCACTTCGGCGTGCGTGTGGTCGAGTGCCTCGAATTCATGAAGGCTGGCCAGCGGCATCGTGGCGGGGCGGGCGGGACGGGTGCGGGCTGCACACATGAGAGCGACTCCTTGCGTTGACCTCATTCTTCGCCGCCCCATCGTGGCCGTCTTGCGCCATGTCAAAAGGGGCTCAGCGCTGCCGCGCAAGCTGCCCGCACAGGTAGGTCCATACGAAATGCGCCGCGGCATGGCTGGTCAGTTCCGCGTGGTCGAACGGCGGCGCGACCTCCACGCAGTCCATGCCGACGCAGGGCAGGGCGCTCAGCGCCTCGAGCAAGGACAGGACCTGGTTGGTGCTCAAGCCACCGGGTTCCGGCGTGCCCGTGCCCGGCGCGAACGCGGGGTCGAGGCAATCGATGTCGAGGCTGATGTACAGCGGCGGTTCGCCGTGCCGCGCCAGCCGTGCGACGAGGTCGTCGACCACCGGGGCGAGCTGGGTGGGACTCTCGAGCCCGCGCAACTGGCGCGCCGTGTGGATCGCGCCCCCACGATCGCGCACGTAGTCGCGCGCGCCCCGTTCGGCCGGTGAGCGGATGCCGACCTGGACGAAGCATTCGGGCACGACGAGGCCTTCCTGCATCGCTTCGTGAACCCAGGTGCCGTGGCCGCTCGGCTCGCCGAAGTGGTCGGTCCAGGTGTCGCAATGGGCGTCGAAATGCACGACCGCCAGGGCGCGGCCCAGCTGCGCCCGATAGGCGCGCAGCAGCGGGAGCGTGATCGAGTGGTCGCCGCCCAGCCAGACCATGTGGTGACGCTGCAGCAAGGGGGGCAGGAGCGGCGCGATCGCCGCGCGCATGGCGTCGAGGCTGGTGTTGGGCAGCACGAGGTCGCCTGCGTCACCGAGGCGCTCTGCCGGTGCGAGGTCGAAGTGGGGGTGCGTGCCCTCGCACAGCATGTGGCTCGCTTCGCGGATCGCCCGCGGCCCGAACCGTGCCCCCGGCCGGTTGGTGGTCGATCCGTCCCAGGCCAGGCCGGCGACGGCGAAGGGCTGCGCGTGAGCGGCCGCGGCGCGCAGGAAGGTGGCGTTCGAGTGGTACGCGAAGGAGGTCATCGATGGCGGGTGCGCAGGCGGCGGCGTGGCGGGATGCGCGTCTATTTTGCAGTGCGCGAAATCAATTGCGCATCGTGAAAGCGGCGAATACTGCGGACGACGGTCGAGTTTTGTGCGGAGCAATATGGTTTCGTCATGTGGTATGCGTCGCTCAAGTTCTTGTTTTTTAAGGACTTTATTTTTTGTCTTCTATAAGACATAAGTCATATTTCATGCGCCACGGCGGCTACGCTTGCGCCATCCCATCCCACCTCAAGGAGCCTCTTCATGACCACCCCGACCCGTGAACAGCAGATCGCCGCCCTCGAGAAGGAGTGGGCCGAGAACCCGCGCTGGAAAGGCATCAAACGCGGCTATTCGGCTGCCGACGTGGTGCGGCTGCGTGGCTCGCTGCCGATCGAGCACACGCTGGCCAAGCGCGGCGCCGAAAGGCTCTGGACCCTCGTCAACACCGAGCCCTTCGTCAACACGCTGGGCGCGCTCACCGGCAACCAGGCCCTGCAACAGGTCAAGGCCGGCCTGAAGGCGATCTACCTGTCGGGCTGGCAGGTGGCGGGCGACGCCAACAGCAACGGCGAGATGTACCCCGACCAGTCGCTGTACTCGGTGGACTCGGTGCCCAAGGTGGTCAAGAAGATCAACAACACCTTCAAGCGCGCCGACGAGATCCAGTGGAGCGAGGGCAAGAACGACATCGACTTCTTCGCGCCGATCGTGGCGGACGCCGAGGCCGGCTTCGGCGGCGTGCTCAACGCCTTCGAGCTGATGAAGGCCATGATCGAGGCCGGCGCCGCCGGCGTGCACTTCGAGGACCAGCTCGCCTCGGTCAAGAAGTGCGGTCACATGGGTGGCAAGGTGCTGGTGCCCACGCGCGAACAGGTGGCCAAGCTGGTGGCCGCGCGCCTGGCCGCCGACGTGATGGGCGTGCCCACCGTGCTGCTGGCGCGCACCGATGCTGAAGCCGCGGACCTGGTCACCAGCGACGTGGACGAGACCGACAAGCCCTTCCTCACCGGTGAGCGCACGGTCGAGGGCTTCTACCGCACCCGCAAGGGCTTCGACCAGGCGGTCGCTCGCGGCCTGGCCTATGCGCCGTTCGTCGACATGCTGTGGTGCGAGACCGGCACGCCGGACCTGAAGTTCGCCCGCGACTACGCCGAGGCGATCCAGGCCAAGTTCCCGGGCAAGCTGCTGGCCTACAACTGCTCGCCGTCGTTCAACTGGAAGAAGAACCTCGACGACGCCACGATCGCCAAGTTCCAGCGCGAGCTGGGCGCGATGGGCTACAAGTTCCAGTTCATCACGCTGGCCGGCTTCCACAGCCTGAACCACTCGATGTTCGAGCTGGCCTACGGCTATGCGCGCAACAACATGACGGCCTTCGTCGAGATGCAGGAAAAGGAGTTCGCCGCCGCCGACCGTGGCTTCACCGCGGTCAAGCACCAGCGCGAGGTCGGCACCGGCTACTTCGACGCGGTGACGACGACGATCGAGAAGGAAGCCTCGACCGCTGCGCTGAAGGGGTCCACCGAGGACGAGCAGTTCTTCGACGGCACCCACCACTGAGCACTTCGTCGCCGCGGCGATCCGCCGCGGTGCGTGCCGGCCCGGAGCGATCCTCCGGGCCTTTTGCATTCAGGATGGTCGCCGCGCGACGAAGTCGATCTCGACGAGGGCCCCTCTGGCCAGCCCCGACACGCCCACGCAGGTTCGCGCCGGCCGCCGGCCCGGCGCGAAGTAGCCCGCATAGACGGTGTTCATCGCCGCGTAGTCGCGGTCGAAGTGCAGCAGGAACACGCGCGCCTGCACCACGTGCTCGAGGCCCAGCCCGATGCCTTCGAGCACGCGACGCAGGTTGGCGAACACCTGGTGCGTCTGCGCCTCGATGCCCTCGGGGTAGGGCGAGTCGTTGGCGGTGCCGCTGAAGGGCATCTGGCCGGTGAGGAAGACCCAGCCGTCGTGCTCGACGGCATGGCTGAACGGTGCCACGGGGTCGGGAGCGCCGGCGATCATGTGGAAGAGCGGTTCGCCCATCGGGGCCCTCACATCGACGCGGCCAGCATCGCGCGGTAGTCCTCGCGCGTGGCCAGCCGAGGATTGGTCTTGTGGCAGTGGTCGGCCAGCGCGCCGTCGATCACGCGCTCGAAGTCACTTTCGGACACGCCCATCGCCCGCAGCCCCGTGGGCAGGCCGAGCCGCCCGCACAGGGCGCGGACGCCTTCGGCCACCTCGGTGCCCTGCGCATCGCAGCCAGGCAGCCCGATCGCCTGCGCCATGCGCTGCAGCCGGCGCTCGCGCTGGATCGCGTCGGCGGCCGCGTTGAATCGCACCACCGCCGGCAGGAACATCGCATTCAGGGTGCCGTGGTGCAGGCGCGGGTTGACGCCGCCCAGGCTGTGGCTGAGCGAGTGCACGCAGCCCAGCCCCTTCTGGAACGCCATCGCGCCCTGCATGCTGGCCGACAGCATTTGCCAGCGCGCTTCGAGGTCGCGCCCGTCGCGGGTCGCGCGCTCGATGTGCGCCCATCCGCGTGCCAGTCCGTCGAGCGCGATGCCATCGGCGGGCGGGTTGACGGCCGGCGCCATGAAGGTCTCCATGCAGTGCGCGATGGCGTCCATGCCGGTGGCCGCCGTGAGCGTGGGCGGCAGACCCACCGTGAGCTCGGGGTCCAGCAACGCCACCTTGGGCACCAGGTGCCAGCTGTGGAAGCCCAGCTTGCGTCCGTCGTCGACGATCACGATGGCACCCCGCGCGACCTCGCTGCCCGTGCCCGCCGTGGTGGGAATGGCCACCAGCGGCAGCACGCGCTCGCTGATCCTGGGGCTGCCGCCCTCGATCGTGGCGTAGGTCTTCAACGGGCCGTCGTGGCTGGCTGCGATCGCCAGCCCCTTGGCGAGGTCGATCGACGAGCCGCCGCCGACCGCGATCAGGCCGTCGCAGCCTTCGCGCTGCCAGGCCGCCAATGCCGCGCGTACCGCCGCTTCGTTGGGATTGCTGGGCGTGCCGTCGAACACCGCGTGCGGCAGGCCACCCAGCGCTTCGAGCGCACGGTCGAGCACGCCGGCCGCGCGCACGCCGGCGTCCGTGACGACCAGCGGCTTGGCAAAGCCCAGGCGGTCGCACTCGGCGCGCAGCAGGCGCACGACGCCCGGGTCGAGGTGGATCTGGGTCAGGTACTGGATGTGGGCCATGGAGCGAAATCCTTGCAGGCGCTGAGTATGCTCGCCCTCGTGAAGACGTCCACCACGCTGCTGGCGCCGGCCATGGCCGGGGTGCTCGATCGCATCCGTCGCGCCGGTCGTCCGCCCTTCCACGCCCTGACGCCCGATGCGGCGCGGCGTGCCTACGAGACCGGCGCAGAGGTGCTGGACCTGCCGCGCGCGCCGCTGGCCCGCGTCGAGGAGGTGGCATTGCCGGCGGCCGACGGACACGCCCGTCGGGCCCGCCTGTATGCGCCGTCGCACGAATGCCTGCCGGTGCTGCTGTACCTGCACGGCGGCGGCTTCGTCGTCGGCAGCCTCGAGACGCACGACAGCCTGTGCCGCCAGCTCGCGCTGCGCAGCGGCGGCGCGGTCGTGGCCTTCGACTATCGGCTGGCGCCCGAGCACCGCTTCCCGGCGGCGATGGACGATGCCTGGACCGCATTGCAGGCACTGGCCGCGCGCGGCGGCGAATGGGGGCTCGATGCATCGCGCCTGGCCGTGGGGGGCGACAGCGCCGGCGGCACGCTGGCAGCCGTGGCGGCGATCCGTGCGCGCGACGCCGGGCTGAGCCTGGCGCTTCAGCTGCTGATCACGCCGGGCACCGCGGCCCACGCCACCCATGCATCGCGCCGCCTCTTCGCCGACGGTTTTCTGCTCGATGCCGCGACGATCGACTGGTTCTTCGAGCAGTTCATCGACCACCATCACCGGCACGACTGGCGTTTCGCGCCGCTCGAAGCCGATGATCTGTCCGGGGTCGCGCCGGTGTGCATGGTGCTGGCCGAGTGCGACCCCGTCGTCGATGAAGGACTGGCCTATGCCGATCGACTGCGGCTGGCGGGCGTGCCGGTCGAGCTCGAGCTCGTGCGCGGCATGACGCACGACTTCATCAAGATGGGCCGTGTGCTGAAGCAGGCAGCGGCCGCCCAGCTATTCGCCGCGGACGCGCTGCGTGCCGCCTGGAGCACGACATGAATCACCCCGAGACGGGCGCGCCGCAGCGCGCCGACTTCCGCCACGCCGAACGCCTGCGCGTGCGCTGGGCCGAGGTCGACCTGCAGAAGATCGTCTTCAACGGCCATTACCTGATGTACTTCGACACCGCGGTGGCGGGCTGGTGGCGCGCGATGGCGATGCCGTACCACGAGACGATGGAGGCGTTCCAGGGCGACTTCTATGTGCGCAAGGCCACGGTGGAGTACGAAGCCTCGGCGCGCTACGACGATCAGATCGAGGTCGGCATCCGTTGCGCCCACCTGGGGAGATCGTCGATGCGGCTGCAGGCCGCCGTGTTCCGCGACGCGCGCCGGCTGGTGCATGGCGAGCTGGTCTACGTGTTCGCCGATCCGTCGACCCAGCGCGCCAAGGCGATCCCGTCGCCGTTGCGCGACTGGTTCGAGGCCTTCGAGGCCGGGGCGTCGATGGTGCAGGTGCAGCTCGGCGCGTGGGAGGTGGTCGGATGCGAGGCGCAACGCTTGCGCCACGCCGTGTTCACGCAGGAGCAGGGCATCGCCGCGGCGCTGGACCAGGACGGCGCGGACGCCGGCGCGCTGCATGCGATCGCCCGCAACCGGCTGGGCTTCGCGGTCGGCACCGCACGGCTCTTGCCGGCGAACGCCGGACAGGCACGGATCGGTCGCATGGCCGTGATGGCCGGCCTGCGAGGCGGCCGCGTGGGCCGCCAGATGCTCGACGCCCTCGTCGACGCTGCTCGCGCGCGCGGCGACCGCGAGGTGTCGCTGCACGCCCAGGCCAGCGCCGTCGGGTTCTACGCGCGCGCCGGCTTCGAGCGCCGCGGAGCGCCCTTCGTCGCGGCCGGGATCGAGCACCAGGAGATGGTGCGCCGGCTGTAGCGCCTACGGCGACCAGCGCCACGATTCATGGCGTTCGCCCTGCAGTGCGCCGCGGCGGTCGAAGCTGCGCTCCCACACCGAGAGCTGCCACCCCGCGCCGATGCGCTCGCCGAGCAGGACGGTCGAACAGCGCGTGCCGTAGTGCCCCTCGGGCGCGGCGATGAAGGCCGGTGCCAGCCAGCGCTCGCGCTCGAGGCCGACGCCGGTGTCGGGCAATTGCCCGTCCGGGGCGCCGCGGCGGTCGGCCAAGGCGTTCCAGAGGGCGTCGCGCAGGGCGTCGGCGTCCTCGCGATGCCGGTTGCTGCGCGCTGACAAGGCGGCAGCCAAGGCGCCCTTGAGACGCTCCACCTTCGGCCACGGGGTATCGAGCGCCGCATTCGACAGGCCGAACACGCCGGGCCCGAGCGGGCGGGGCCGCTGGCTTCGGTCGTCCGCCCACCACCACCGGGACGTCGCAAGGTCGCCGCCGATCAGGTTGAAGGGGTTGCAGCCTCGCGCCACGAAGTCGGGCCACACGGCGTCGGCCGGGCGCCCGGTGGCCAGCCAGTCGGTGACCAGCACACCGCGGCTGGGTGCACCGTGGCGTCGCCGGTGCGGGGCGCGCACGTTGGTCAACAGGCCAAGCCGCCCGGTGCGCGACACGCCCATCCAGGTGCCGCCGGCCTCGAGATCACGTCCCGAAAGCAGGGCAGGGGCGTTCCCGGCGGGCTGCCACCAGGCGAGCGGTGCTGCAGGGCGGTCGTGGAACTCGTCGCGATTGGCGGCGATCACGAGCGCATGGCGCGGGTGCGCGTCGAGGGCCAGCCCGATCAGGCACATGGCATGAACACTTCGACGTGTCGCGGACTGCGCAGCCACGTCGCCAGCACCGCGCCGAACGCCGTCTCGAGCGCGGCCTGCATCTCGGCGGACACGCCGCCCGGCTGGCCATAGGTCTCCATCAGCGTGACGAGCCCTCCCGGCGCGCCATCGTCGGCGCGGCGGAGCAGTCCGGCGCGCAGGCCGGGATGCTGCGCGCACCAGTACCGCTGTGCCTCGCGCACGGCGCGCGTCACCGGTGCCAGGTCGGCCGAGGCGACGCGGTAATAGACGTAGAGCTCCCTGGGAGCGGGCATCGGCGGGATCAGTCGGCGCCTTCGACCGGCACCGTGTAGGGCAGGGGCACCGCCTGGAGCCGGGCTCCGGAGGCGCTCGCCAGATGCAGCGTGCCGCCTTGCAGCGCGGCAAGCTTGGTCTCCGCGAGCAGCAGGTGGCGGCCTTCCAGCGTGGCGGCGATGACCACCAACCCAGCGGGCTGACCCGGGTCCGCGCTGTGGAAGATCTCCTGGCCCGCCACGGCGGCCGTATCGCAGGCGAACAGGGCCGCCCGGCGCTTGAGCGTGCCCCGGTACTGGCTGCGCGCCACCACCTCCTGGCCCGGGTAGCACCCCTTCTGGAAGTTCACTCCGCCAACGAGTTCCAGGTTCACCATCTGCGGCACGAACTGCTCGACTGTGGCCGCGACGATGCGCGGCACGCCGCTGGCGACTTCGAGCCAGGTCCAGACCGCGACATCGAGCGGCTCGGCCGCGTCCGGCGAAGCCCCGGCCGGCCCCACCCAGAGCGCACGCGCCACGCCGGCCACCGCCGGCAAGCCGAGCAGGTGGCCATCGCCGCGGGCCGCCGCGCGACCGGGCGCCGGCACGTCGCCACCGGCCACGCCCCAGACGGACAGTTCGCCGTTCGCGTCGCTGAGCTTGCACCTGGAGCGCAGCACGAACATCGACAGCCGCTTCAGCGTCGCCGGCAGGAGGTCGGCACTACAGGCCAGCAGAACCTCGTCCGCCGCCGTCTGCCAGACCAGGAAGGTGGCCAGCAGGCGCCCTTTGGCGGAGCAGTAGCCCGCCAGCCGCGCAGTGCCGGTCCCGAGGTGGAGCACATCCTGGGTCAGCTGGCCGTGCAGGAAGGTGGCAGCGTCTTCGCCGCGGGCGCGGATCACCCCCCAGTCGCTCAGGCGTATCGCGCCCCGTGCGTGGCGTGCGGGCTCGGGAAGGTCGAAGGCGGGCGCGTTCATGCGCCGATTATCATGAGCCGGCATGAACCCCAGAGGCCGCCGGTGATGCGCATCCTGCGCCGTGTCGTCACCGTGGTCGCCCTGGTGGCGGGGCTGGCCGCTGCCGCCGTCGCGTGGTGGGTGCAGCGTCCGCTGCCGCTGGCCGCGCCCACCGTCGAAGTGTCGATCGAGCCCGGCACGCCGCCCCGCCGCGTGGCCGAGCAATGGGTGGCGGCCGGTGTCGAGGTGCCGGCGAGCTGGCTGCATGCCTGGTTCCGCGTGTCGGGCCAGTCGCGCCGGATCCGCGCCGGCAGCTACGAGATCGAGACCGGCGCCAGCGCGCGGCAGCTGCTCGACAAGATGGTGCGCGGCGACGAGGTGCTGGAGTCGGTGCGCGTGATCGAGGGTTGGACGGTGGCGCAGATGCGCGCCGCGCTGGCCGGCGCACCCGGGCTGCGGCCCGTCAGCCGCGACATGGGCGAGGCCGAGCTGATGGCGGCCCTCGGCGCGCCGGGCCAGCGCGCGGAGGGCCGCTTCTTTCCGGACACCTACACCTATAGCCGCAACGTGAGCGACCTGACGGTGCTCAAGCGGGCGCACGCCGCGATGCAGCGGCGCCTCGATGCCGCGTGGGCGGCGCGTGCCCCGGACCTGCCGCTTGCGTCGCCCGACGAGGCGTTGATCCTGGCCTCGATCGTCGAGAAGGAAACGGGCCAGGAGGCGGACCGAGCGCAGGTGGCGGCTGTCTTCGTGAACCGGCTGCGCCTGGGGATGCCGCTGCAGACCGACCCGACCGTGATCTACGGGCTCGGGGCTGCCTTCGACGGCAACCTGCGCAAGCGCGACCTGCTGGCCGACACGCCCTACAACACCTACACCCGGCGTGGCCTGCCTCCGACCCCGATATCCCTGCCCGGCGCCGCTTCGCTGGCGGCGGCGCTGCAGCCCGCGCGGTCGAGGGCCCTGTACTTCGTCGCGCGGGGCGACGGCAGTTCGGTCTTCTCCGAATCGCTCGACGCCCATAATCGCGCCGTGAACCAGTACCAGCGCGGCGGCCGTTCCGCGCCCTGATCCGCCGTCCTTGCCAGCCATGACCTCGCGCCGCGGCCGCTTCATCACCCTCGAAGGCATCGACGGTGCCGGCAAGTCCTCGCACCTGCAGGCGATCACCGCGTGGCTGGGCGAGCGCGGCATTCCCGTGCTGCTGACCCGTGAGCCGGGCGGCACGCCGCTGGCCGAGTCGCTGCGCGAACTGGTGCTGCAGCGTCCGATGGATGCCCTGACCGAGGCCCTGCTGGTGTTCGCCGCGCGTCGCGACCATCTGGTGCAGGTCATCGAGCCGGCGCTGGCGGCCGGGTCGACGGTGCTGTGCGACCGCTTCACCGACGCCACCTTCGCCTACCAGGGGGGCGGGCGCGGATTCGATCTGGAGGTGCTGGCCGCGCTCGAGCGCTGGGTGCAGGGCACGCGCCAGCCGGACCTGACCCTGTGGTTCGACGTCGAGCCGACGGTCGCCGCCGCGCGGCGCGCAGCGGTGCGCGCGCCCGACCGCTTCGAGGCCGAAGACGAGGCATTCTTCGCCCGCGTGCGTCAAGGCTACGCGGCGCGACAGCGGCAGGACCCGCGACGGTTCGCGTGCATCGATGGCGGCGCCGATCGCGCAAGCGTGGGGGCGGCGGTGCTCGGCGCATTGGCCGCGCATTTCGGCTCCGAGCGGCCGTGAACGCTTTGCGGTCCGGCCTGCCGCCGTGGCTCGAGCCTGCCTTGGCGCGCGCCGTGCCGATGCCGGCCCACGCCCTGCTGCTGCATGGGCCCGGTGCGCTGGGGCAGTGGGACCTTGCGCTGGCGATGGCCGCTGCGTGGCTGTGCGAGGCGGACACGGCCGGTCGGGCGCCCGGTCAAGCGGCCTGCGGCGCCTGCGCGAGCTGCCGGCTGCTGGCGGCACGGTCGCACCCCGACCTGCGAATCCTCGTGCCCGAGGCGTGGCGCGCGCGCCTCGGTTGGACCGAAGGCGAGGCAGAGGAGGGCGCCGAGGACAAGGCGAGCAAGGCCAAGCCCAGCCGCGAGATCCGCGTCGACGCCGTGCGGTCCGCCATCGAATGGGGCCAGCGCAGCAGCGCGCGCGGCCGCGCCAAGGTCATCGTGATCCATCCGTCCGAGGCGATGAACGCGGTGACCGCCAACGCCTTGCTGAAGACGCTCGAGGAGCCCCCGGGGCGCTTGCGCCTGGTGCTCACGGCGCACGATCCCGAGGCCTTGCTGCCCACCGTGCGCAGCCGCTGCCAGCGCGTGCAGATCGACATGCCTGTGACCGCGGTGGCTGCGGCGTGGCTCGCGGCGCAGGACGTCGTCGAGCCCGACGTGCTGCTGGCCGCGGCCGGGGGGCTGCCGCAGGCGGCGCTCGATCTGGCGGCGGAGGGCATCGACAGCGCCGCGTGGCAAGGCGTTCCGGCGGCCGTGCGGCGCGGGTCGAGCGCTTCCCTGGCGGCCTGGCCCGTGCCGCGCGTGGGCGAGGCGCTGGGAAAGCTCGCGCACGATCTCCTGTGCACCGCTGCCGGGGGCGCCGCGCGCTACTACCCGCAGGCCGCGCTCGCGCCCTTGACGCAAAGGCTTCCGCCCTTGCCGCGGTTGATCGCGTGGTCGCGCAGCCTGGCGCGCGCGGCGCGTCACGAGGACCACCCGTGGCACGCGAGCCTGCGCATCGAGGCCCTGGTCTCGGAGGCGGCCGCACTGTGGCAAACGCCACGCGATGGGCAGGACCGTCGCGCAAGGGCAGCGGATACACTGACCGAGCGATGAGCGAGCCCGCCTCCAAATTCCAGAGCCAGATGATGCCGCTGTCGCCGGCCGCGGCGGGTGCGCGCCCCAGCGTCATCCAGCTGGTGTTCCGCGAGAAGGGGGCGTTGTACGCGGCGTACATCCCCCTGTTCGCCGAAGGGGGGCTGTTCGTGCCGACGACGCGCGAGTACCGGCTCGGCGAGGACATCTACCTGCTGCTGTCGCTGCCGGACGACCCGCAGCGCTACCCGGTTGCCGGCAAGGTGGGCTGGGTCACACCGGCCAACGCCTCGGGCGGTCGTACGCAGGGCGTGGGCGTGCGCTTCCCGACCGACGAAAAGACGCGCCTGCTGCGCGTGAAGATCGAAGAGCTGCTCGGCACGACGATCTCCTCGGCCAAGCCGACGCAGACGATCTGAGCGCCGGCGATGCCCGCGCCGCCGGGCTGCGGCGCGCGGCGCGGGACAATCGCGCAATGTTCGTCGACTCCCACTGCCACCTGAGCTTTCCCGAGCTGCGCGAGCGGCTGCCCGAGATTCGTGCCGCGATGGCCGCGGCCCGCGTCGACCGCGCGCTCGTCATCTGCACGACGATCGAGGAGTTCGACGCCGTGCAGGCCATCGCGGCGTCGCACCACGGTTTCTGGTGCAGCGTCGGCGTGCACCCGGACAACCTGGAGGTGCACGAGCCGACGCTCGAGGAACTCTGCGATCTGGCACGGCGCGACCGGGTGGTCGCGATCGGCGAGACCGGGCTCGACTACTACCGGCTCGGCGACCGTTCGGTTGCCGACATGGAGTGGCAGCGCGAGCGCTTCCGCACCCACATCCGTGCCGCCCGGGCGACCGGGTTGCCGCTGGTCGTGCACACCCGCAGCGCCGGCGACGACACGCTGACGATCCTGGCCGAAGAGGGCGCCGAGGCGGCGGGCGGTGTCTTCCACTGCTTCACCGAAACCGAAGCGGTGGCACGGGGAGCCCTCGACCTGGGCTTCCACATCTCGTTCTCGGGCATCCTGACGTTCCGCAACGCGCAGGAACTGCGTGAAGTTGCGCGTTTCGTCCCGTTGGACCGTTGCCTCATCGAGACCGACAGCCCGTATCTGGCGCCGGTCCCGTTCCGCGGCAAGGTCAACTCGCCGGCCTACGTCCCGTACGTGGCGCAGGCGCTCGCCGACCTGAAGGGGATCGGCCTGGATGCGGTGGCCGAAGCCACCAGCCGCAACTTCGATCAGCTGTTTCGAATCCGAGAACAATCCGCCGACGGGCGCGGAAATTCCTGATGATCAACTTGAAGTCATTCATCTATCTCATTGTCGCAGTTGTATCGAGCTCCGCACAGGCAGGATCGTACGAGGACTTCTTCGCGGCCCTGTCGCGTGACGATGCCGCGGCCGTTCAGGCGCTGCTGGTACGTGGTTTCGATCCCAATACGCGCGATCCGCGCGGCCAGCCGGCCCTGACGCTGGCGTTGCAGGGCGGGCAACTGGCGGTGGCCGAGCGCCTGGTGACCCATCCGCAGGCTGAAGTCGACGTCGCCAACGAGGTCGGCGAGACGCCATTGATGCTGGCGGCGCTGAAGGGTCACGTGGCCTGGGTGGAACGGCTGCTCGAGCGAGGGGCGCAGCCGCACCGGCCGGGATGGTCGCCGATCCACTATGCCGCCACGGGGCCCGCGCCGCAGCTCGTCGACCGGCTGCTCGACCGCGGCGCACCGATCGATGCCGAAGCGCCGAATGGGACCACGCCGCTGATGATGGCGGCCCGCTATGGCTCGGAGAAGGCGGTCGACCGGCTGCTCGCCCGTGGGGCCGACCCGAAGCGGCGCAACCAGCTCGGCCTGAGCGCGGCAGACTTCGCGCGCGACGGCGGGCGCGAGGCGCTCGAGAAGCGGCTGCGCAAGCTCGAGGCGGGCTGATTTCACGAACTGCGTGTCGGCAAATGCCTGACAGGCGGCGTGGCGCCGCGCCGACTGGCCGCCCACAAGGCGAGCGCCTAGAGTGGGATCACGCTCAGAGGAGGATCCAGCGCATGAATCCCACCGTAGAGGTCGTGAACCCGTTCGCGATGCTGATCGACCCCGAAGCTGTGCTCGCTGCGGTTCAGCGGTCGGAGCGCCTGAGCGGCATGCAAGGTCGTATCTGCCGACCGCTCGACCGCCAGAGCACGTCGCAGGAAGCCCGTATCACGACGGAAGAAGTCGACCTCGT
>DASTJE010000017.1:0-29287 GCA_035716845.1 Burkholderiaceae bacterium | reverse complement strand
TGCATCCACCAGTTCGTGGGTGACGCCCATGTCGGCCAGCAGGGCCGCCGACTGCCGGCCGCGGGCCATCTCGCGCGGCGTGCGCAGCAGCACGAGACACCCCTCGGATTGCTCGTAGTCCAGCTTGAGCGACTCGGTGATGCCTTGCAGGCGGTCCTGGCTCAAGCGCGCCAGGGCGGCCAGCGTCGCGCGATGGCGGGCATGCAGGGTCTTGCGACACGACCGCAGGTAGCGCCACAGCCATGGGGCAGACGCCAGCGCGCCGGGCTTGAGGCGCACGCCGCCGTGGCGCGACAGCAGGCCGGCCAGCATCCGCGTCGGCATGCCGGGTGCCGCCCAGGGAGAGACGAGGCTCGGGCCCACGATGCCGGCATTCGCGAAACTGGCCTCGGCCGCCACACTGGGCCGGCGTTCGAACACGGTGACCGCATGGCCGTCGGTGGCCAGTTCGTGCGCGGTGGTGACGCCGACGATGCCGGCGCCGATGACGGCGATGTGCAATTCAGGGCTCCCTGGACAGGCGTGCAGCCGCGGTGGCCGAGCCGCGTGCTAAAATCTTT
Source organism: Burkholderiaceae bacterium (assembly GCA_035716845.1). GTDB lineage: Bacteria > Pseudomonadota > Gammaproteobacteria > Burkholderiales > Burkholderiaceae_C > CADEEN01. The sequence goes on along the minus strand of DASTJE010000017.1, from coordinate 28,727 downwards.
GGGTTTATCTGCAACGTGCTGCCGAACAACGGCGGTGCGGGACAGGTGATCCGTGTGGGTGACGATGCGGTGTCGCTTCGACCACCCTCGCGACAAGCGCGAACCCGGCAACCGAGAGGTGTTGCTTCAGACGATTCGAATTGAAACGTCGGTAAGCAATTCGTGCCGGGATTCTAGACCCAACCTTCGGAGTGATCCATGTCCGTGTCCATGCGTGAAATGCTGGAAGCCGGTGTCCATTTCGGGCACCAGACCCGCTTCTGGAACCCCAAGATGGCCCCGTATATCTACGGCCATCGCAACAAGATCCACATCATCAACCTCGAGAAGACGCAGCCGCTCTTCAACGACGCGATGAAGTTCATCCGCCAGCTGTCCAGCCGGCGCGGAACGATTCTCATGATCGGCACCAAGCGCCAGGCGCGCGAGGTGATCGCCATGGAAGCCCAGCGCTGCGGCATGCCGTTCGTCGACCAGCGCTGGCTCGGCGGCATGCTGACCAACTTCAAGACCGTCAAGGGGTCGCTGAAGAAGCTCAAGGACATGCAGGCCACCAAGGAAGGCGGCGGCGAGCCGCTGATCAAGAAGGAAGCCCTCATGTTCGATCGCGAGCTGGCCAAGCTCGAGAAGGACATCGGCGGCATCCAGGACATGGGCGCGCTGCCCGACGCCATGTTCGTGATCGACGTCGGCTATCACAAGATCGCGGTCGCCGAAGCCAACAAGCTCGGCATTCCCGTCATCGGCATCGTCGACACGAACCACTCGCCGCAGGGTGTGCAGTACGTGATCCCGGGCAATGACGACTCGGCCAAGGCCGTGGCGCTGTACGCCCGCGCCGTTGCCGATGCCGTGCTCGAGGGCCGTGCCAACGCGACCAACGAAGTCGTCGCGGCGGCCAGCGAAGGCGACGAGTTCGTCGAAGTCAGCGAAGACGCCTGATCCCGTGCAACGGGCGGTGCCAGCGTGACGCTCGCGTCACGCCACCGCCCGCATTCATTTCTGATTTGGAGATTCGAACAAGATGGCTGCAATCACCGCAAGCATGGTCGCCGAGCTGCGTGCCAAGACCGACGCGCCGATGATGGAGTGCAAGAAGGCGCTCACCGAGGCCGATGGCAACATGGAGCGCGCCGAGGAGATCCTGCGCGTCAAGCTGGGCAACAAGGCCGGCAAGGCCTCGGCCCGCATCACGGCCGAAGGCGTCATCGCCGCCTCCGTGTCCGGCAGCACCGGCGCGCTGCTCGAGGTCAACTGCGAGACCGACTTCGTCTCGAAGAACGACGCCTTCCTGGCCTTCACCAAGGCCTGCGCCGAACTGGTGGCCTCCCAGAACCCGGCCGACGTGGCCGCGCTGTCGGCGCTGCCGCTGTCGCAGGAGGGCTTCGGCCCGACCGTCGAGGACGTGCGCAAGGGCCTGATCGGCAAGATCGGCGAGAACATGTCGATCCGCCGCTTCAAGCGCTATGCGGGCGGCGGCAGCCTGTCGCACTACCTGCACGGTACCCGCATCGGCGTGGTCGTCGAGTTCGAGGGCAGCGAGGTGGCGGCCAAGGACGTCGCGATGCACATCGCGGCCATGAAGCCCGCGGCGCTGTCGTCGGCCGACGTGCCGGCCGATCTGGTCGAGAAGGAGCGCAAGATCGCAGCCGAGAAGGCGGCCGAGTCGGGCAAGCCCGCCGAGATCGTCGCCAAGATGGTCGAAGGCTCGGTGCAGAAGTTCCTCAAGGAAGTCTCGCTGCTGGACCAGGTCTTCGTGAAGGCGGCCGACGGCAAGCAGACCGTGGCGGCCTATCTGAAGGGCGCGAATACCACCGTCAAGGGCTTCACGCTCTACGTCGTGGGCGAGGGCATCGAAAAGAAGGTCGACGACTTCGCGGCCGAGGTGGCGGCACAGGTCGCCGCAGCCAAGGGCCAGTGAGCCCGCGACGCGGGGCGGACGGCTCGATCGAGGTCGCCGCCCCGCTTACACTTGAGAGTCACTGAGAAGACGGGGGATCCTGCATGCCGGCGTACAAGCGCATCCTGCTGAAACTGTCGGGCGAGGCGCTGATGGGCGACGATGCCTACGGCATCAACCGCGCGACCATCGTTCGCATGGTGCAGGAGGTGCGCGAGGTCACCAGCCTCGGTTGCGAGGTGGCGGTCGTGATCGGCGGCGGGAACATCTTCCGCGGCGTGGCGGGCGGCTCGGTCGGCATGGATCGCGCGACCGCCGACTACATGGGCATGCTGGCCACGGTCATGAATTCACTCGCGCTGGCCGACACCATGCGCCAGGAAGGCATGACCGCGCGCGTCATGTCGGCGATCTCGATCGAGCAGGTGGTCGAGCCCTACGTGCGCCCCAAGGCCCTGCAGTACCTCGAGGAGGGCAAGGTCGTCGTCTTCGCCGCGGGCACCGGCAACCCCTTCTTCACGACCGACACCGCGGCTGCGCTGCGTGGCGCGGAAGTCGGCGCCGAGATCGTGCTGAAGGCCACCAAGGTCGATGGCGTCTACAGCGCCGATCCGAAGAAGGATCCGGGCGCGACGCGCTATGCCACGATCACCTTCGACGAAGCCATCGCCAAGAACCTGCAGGTGATGGACGCGACGGCCTTCGCGCTGTGCCGCGACCAGAAGCTGCCGATCAAGGTGTTCTCGATCGTCAAGCCGGGTGCGCTCAAACGCATCGTCATGGGCGACGACGAGGGAACCCTGGTCCACGTCTGATCGGGAATCCGAACCATGACCATTGCCGACATCAAGAAGAACGCCGAGACCAAGATGGGCAAATCCATCGAGGCTTTGAAGAGCGACCTGCAGAAGGTTCGCACCGGACGCGCGCATCCGGGCATCCTCGATCAGGTGCACGTCGACTACTATGGCTCGATGGTGCCCATCAGCCAGGTCGCCAACGTGTCCCTGCTCGATGCCCGCACGATCAGCGTGCAGCCTTGGGAAAAGGGCATGGGTGCCAAGATCGAGAAGGCGATCCGCGAATCCGATCTGGGCCTGAACCCGTCGGCCCAAGGCGACCTGCTACGCGTGCCGATGCCCGCGTTGACCGAGGAGCGCCGCAAGGAACTCACCAAAGTCGTGCGCCATGAGGGCGAGAACGCCAAGATCGCGGTTCGCAATCTGCGTCGCGACGCGAACGACCACCTCAAGCGCCTGCTCAAGGACAAGGAGGTCTCCGAGGACGACGAACGGCGCGCCCAGGACGAGGTCCAGCGGCTGACCGACCGTGTCATCGCCGAGATCGACCGCCTGGTGCACCAGAAGGAAGCCGAGGTCCTGGCTGTCTGAGCCGGGCTTCGCTCATCACCCCTCGGACGCTGCCACCGTGGACCGCCACGCACCGATCCCGCGCCACGTGGCCGTCGTGATGGACGGCAACGGGCGCTGGGCCAAGCAGCGCTTCATGCCGCGCTTCTTCGGCCACAAGGCCGGCGTCGATGCGCTGGTGCGCGCCGTGGACATGTTCGCGGATCGCGGGGTCGAGTACCTCACCGTGTTCGCGTTCTCGTCCGAGAACTGGAAGCGCCCCAGCGACGAGGTGTCGGGCCTCATGGGTCTGGTCCTGGTGGCCGTCTCCAAGTACCTGGCGCGCATGGCAGCCGACGGCGTGCGCATCCGGATCATCGGTGACCGCTCGGCGGTGTCGGACAAGTTGCGCAAGGCCTGGGAGCAGGCGGAGTCCAGCACGGCCCACAATCACCGCATCACCTTGTCGGTGGCCTTCAACTATGGCGGCCGCTGGGACATGGTCCAAGCCATGCGGCGCGCGATCCAAGACGGCCTGAAGCCGGAGGACGTGACCGAAGAGGTCGTGGCTCGCTACACGGCGCTGGATTTCGCGCCCGATCCGGATCTCTTCATCCGTACGGGCGGCGAGATGCGCATCAGCAACTTCCTGCTTTGGCAGGTGGCCTACTCCGAACTTTTCTTCACCGAGTGTCTGTGGCCGGACTTCGGCGCGCAGCAGATCGATGCCGCGCTCGCGGCGTTTGCGGCCCGCGATCGGCGGTTCGGCGGCATCCGGCCCGCCGAGACGGTCTCGGCCCTCGGCTGACCGCGCATGCTCGGCCAGCGGATCGTCACCGCCGTCATCCTGCTGGCCCTGCTGGTGCCGGCGCTGCTGGCGTCGAGCCCGTGGCCATTCCAGATCCTGACCTTGGGCCTCATTGGCGCCGCTGCGTGGGAGTGGGGCCGCCTGAATCAGGCTGGTGCGGCGTCGAGCCTGGCACTCGGCATGGGGCTGGTCGTCGCCTGTGCACTCGCCTGGCGCGCCGGGTGGACCGCGTCGACGCCGCCGGCGGTCTGGTGGGTGGTCACGCTGCTGTGGGTCGCCGGTGGCGCCCTGAGCCTGCGCACCGGACCCCAGGGCTGGCCACAGATTCCACGTGTGTGGCGCTGGACGCTCGGGCTGGTAGCCCTGTGGGCAGCCTGGCTCGCGCTGACCGCCGCTCGTGCCCGCGGGCTGAACTTCATCCTGTCGGTCTTCTGTCTGGTGTGGGTGGCAGACACGGCGGCCTACTTCGGCGGCCGCGCGCTGGGTCGGCGCAAGCTCGCGGTCACGATCAGCCCGGGCAAGAGCTGGGAAGGGGTCTGGACCGGCATGGCGGCCGTGTTGGCCCTGGCGCTGGCCTGGTTGACCTGGCAGGGTGGCGCCCTGTCGGCGGGGCCGAGCTTGTTTTCCGAGCTTGACCGGGCCTGGGGCCTGCCGTTTGGGGCGCTTCTGCTGGTGGGGCTGGCAGCGATGAGCGTGGTCGGCGACCTGTTCGAGTCGCTGGTCAAGCGAGCGGCGGGCCAGAAGGATTCGAGCCGGTTGCTGCCGGGACACGGCGGCGTGCTGGACCGGATCGATGCGCTGCTCCCCGTTTTCCCCGCCGCCATGGCCTTGAGCACCTGGGGGCGCACATGAACACGGGCCGGCCGCAGCGCGTGGCGATTCTCGGCTCGACCGGCTCGATCGGTGTGAGCACACTCGACGTGGTTGCGCGCCATCCCGGCCGGTTCGAGGTGGTGGGCCTGAGCGCCTTCCGTCGGATCGACGAACTCGCCGCACAGATCCTGCAGTTCCATCCGACGGTCGCGGTCGTCCCGGGGCCCGATCAAGCCGATGCCCTGCGTGCCATTCTGGCCGGCCGCGCGCCAGGGACCGACATCACCGTCGGCGAAGCGGGACTGGAGCAACTGGCGGCGGCGCCAGACGTCGACAGCGTGATGGCGGCCATCGTGGGTGCCGCCGGGTTGCGCCCCTGCATGGCCGCCGCACGCGCCGGCAAGCGGCTGCTGCTGGCCAACAAGGAGGCGCTGGTCGTCGGGGGTGCCTTGTTCATGCAGGCCGTGGCACAGGGTGGTGCCACGTTGCTGCCGATCGACAGCGAGCACTCGGCGATCTTCCAATGCCTGCCTGAAGACCGTTCGACCTGGCCCCAACGCATCGATCACATCGTGCTCACGGCGTCTGGAGGCCCTTTCCGGACGCGCGCGCTCGAGAGCCTGCACGACGTGACGCCCGAGCAGGCCTGTGCGCATCCCAACTGGACGATGGGACGCAAGATATCGGTCGATTCGGCGACGATGATGAACAAGGCGCTCGAGGTGATCGAGGCGCGCTGGCTGTTCGACCTCGCTCCCGATCGCGTGCGGGTGGTGATCCACCCCCAGAGCGTCATCCACTCGATGGTGGTGTGCCGCGACCGTTCGGTGCTGGCGCAGCTGGGCACGCCCGACATGCGGGTGCCCATTGCCTATGGACTCTCGTTCCCGGAACGCATCGACTCCGGCGCCTCGGCCCTCGACTTCGACGCGCTGGCGGCGTTGAACTTCGAGCCGGCAGACCGCTCGCGCTTTCCCGGCCTGTTCCTGGCGTGGGAGGCGCTTGCCGGCCCTGAGGGCAGCGCCGGGGTGTTGAACGCCGCCAACGAGGAGGCCGTGGCGGCCTTTCTGGAGCGCCGCCTGCGTTTCACCGACATTCACGCCGTGAATGCCGAGACTCTGTCTGCCGAGGCGCCTGCCTTGCCGCAGCACCCGGCCCTGGATGACTTGGTCGAGCTCGACACGCGCTCGCGTGCGCGGGCCCGGCGCCTGATCGCGGAGCGGCGCCCTTGACGACGGCACTCGCCTTTCTGGTCACCCTGGGCGTCCTGATCGTGGTGCACGAGTGGGGTCATTACCGCATGGCGCGCGCCTGTGGCGTGAAGGTGCTGCGGTTCTCGGTCGGCTTCGGGCGCACGCTGTGGAAGTGGCGGCGCGGCGATACGGAGTTCGTGGTGGCGCTGTTGCCTCTGGGTGGCTACGTGCGCATGCTCGACGAGCGCGAGGGCGAGGTACTGCCGCAGGAAGCCGACCAGGCCTTCAACCGCAAGCCGCTGGCACAGCGCGCAGCCGTCGTGCTGGCCGGGCCTCTCGCCAACCTCCTTCTGGCCGTATTGCTGTACGCCGGCGTGAACTGGATTGGCGCCGACGAGCCGAAAGCCGTGCTGTCGACGCCCCTGGCCGGCACATTGGCGGAACGGGCGGGGATGCGTGCAGGCGAGGTCGTGCGCGCGTGGTCCCGTGGCGACGCGTCATCGGACTGGAACGACGTGCGATCGATGACCGACCTGCGCTGGGAGATCATGCAGGCCGCTCTCGACGGACAGCGCATGCGGCTGCTTCTCGGCGGGTCGGGCGGCCAGGGCACTCGACAGGTGCTGCTCGAGTTGGATCGTGCCGATCGCAGCACCATCGATGGCGGCTTCATCGACCGCGTGGTGGGGCTCGGCGCGCCTTACGCCGAGGCGGTCATCGGCGATGTCGTGCCGGGGGGGCCGGCCGACAGGGCTGGCTTGCGCGCCGGCGATCGCGTGTTGCGCGTGGACGGCGAGCCGATGCAGGATGCGGCGCAATTGCGTCGCCGGATCCGTCTGCTCGATGGCAGCGGTGCGCCACCCGCGATGCAGTGGCAGGTCGAACGGGCAGGGCGCGTGCTCGATGTGCCGGTGCAGCCGCGCGTGATGGGTGATGGGCGCCAGCGCATCGGCCGCATCGATGCCGTGGTGGGCCACCTGCCGGCGACGGTCACGGTGCGCTGGGGCCCGGTCGAAGGCCTGGCGCACGCGGCACGCACGACGTGGGAGCAGTCGCTCCTGACGCTCAAGATGTTCGGGCGCATGCTCACCGGCGAAGCCTCGCTCAAGAACCTGTCCGGGCCGATCACCATCGCCGACTACGCCGGGCAGTCGGCCGAACGTGGCCTGACCTACTACATCGGCTTCCTCGCCCTGGTCAGCGTCGGCTTGGGGGTGCTGAACCTGCTGCCGGTGCCCATGCTCGATGGTGGCCACCTCATGTATTATCTTTTCGAGGCAATCACGGGCCATCCAGTCTCCGACCAGTGGCTGCTGTGGCTCCAGCGCGGCGGTGCGCTGGCACTGCTGGTGCTGATGTCCCTCGCCCTGTCCAACGACGTGGCCCGCCTGCTGGGCCTGCATTGACGCGCGACGATCCGTCGCGCACCTGCAACGACCCGATGCTCCATCTGCTCGCCCCCCTTCCGCTGCGGCCGATCGCCGCCTGCGTTGTCGCCGCCGGCGCCGCGATCGCGACGCCCTCGGCACGTGCGGCCGATCCGTTCGTGATTTCCGACATTCGTGTCGAGGGCCTGCAGCGCACCGATCCTGGGACGGTGTTCGCGTCGCTGCCGTTCCGCACCGGGGACTCCTACAGCGACGAGAAGGGCGCCGCGGCGCTGCGTGCCCTGTTCGCCACCGGCCTGTTCAAGGACGTGCGCATCGAGATCGACGACCGGGTCGTCGTGGTGATCGTCGACGAGCGCTCGATCATCGCCTCCGTGACGTTTGCCGGATTGAAGGAGTTCGACACCGACACGCTGCTCAAGGCGCTGAAGGATTCCGGCATCGGCGAGGGGCAGCCCTTCGACCGCGCGCTCGTCGACCGCGCCGAACAGGAGATCAAGCGCCAGTACCTGTCGCGCAGCTTGTACGGTGCCGAGGTCACGACGACGATCACGCCGCTGGAGCGCAATCGCGTGAACGTCACGTTCACGATGAACGAGGGCGAGTCCGCCAAGATCCGCGAGATCCGGATCGTCGGCAACAAGGTGTTTTCCGAGAGCACGCTGCTCGATCTGATGGACCAGACGACCAGCGGCTGGCTCACCTGGTACACCAAGACGGACCGCTACTCGCGCACCAAGCTCAACGCGGATCTGGAGGCGCTGCGCGCTCACTACACGAACCGCGGCTACCTGGAGTTCGATATCGAGTCGACGCAGGTGACGATCTCGCCGGACAAGCAGGACATCGACATCACGATCACGGTGCGGGAAGGGCAGCCTTACACCGTCACGGCGGTGCGCCTGGAAGGCGATTTCCTGGGCAAGGATGCGGACTTCCGGCGACTCGTGCGCGTGCGGCCGGGCGATCCCTACCGGAGTGCCGACGTGGCCGCCACGACCAAGTCGTTTTCGGATCTCTACGGCCTGTACGGCTACGCCTTCGCCCGTATCGAGGCACGCCCCGAGATCGACCGCGCCACCGGCCAGGTGGCCGTGGTCATCAATGCCGATCCGCAGCGCCGCGTCTACGTGCGCCGCATCAACGTGTCCGGCAACGACAAGACACGCGACGAGGTGGTGCGACGCGAATTCCGCCAGCTCGAGTCGGCGTGGTACGACGGCGAGAAGATCAAGCTGTCGCGCGACCGGGTCGACCGGCTGGGCTACTTCAAGGAGGTCAACGTCGACACCGAGGAAGTGCCGGGATCTGCCGATCAGGTCGACCTGACCGTCAAGGTGAGCGAGAAGCCCACGGGCAACCTGATGATCGGCGCCGGCTATTCCTCGGCGGACAAGATCTCCTTCACGGCCTCGGTCAAGCAGGACAACGTCTTCGGCACGGGCAACTACCTGGGCATCGAGCTGAACACGAGCAAGTCGAACCGCAACCTGGTGTTGTCCACCGTCGACCCGTACTGGACGGTCGACGGCATCTCGCGGGGCATCGACCTGTTCTACCGCACCAGCAAACCCCTCAACAGCCAGGGCGAACAGTACGAGCTCGTCACGCCGGGAGCGGCCATTCGCTTCGGCGTGCCGTTCTCCGATTTCGACACTGTCTTCTTCGGCATCGGATTCGAGCAGACGCGCATAGGCGGCTCCGTGACCAACAAGAGCTACCGCGACTACCGCGAACTCTACGGTTCCAACAGCTCGGCCATTCCCTTGACGCTGGGATGGGCGCGCGACCAGCGCGACAGCGCGTTGGCCCCCACCGCCGGGCGATACCAGCGCGTGAACCTGGAGTGGTCGATCGCCGGCGACGTGCGTTACCTGCGCGCGAACCTGCAGTGGCAGCAGTACCTGCCCTTGACCAACAAGTTCTCGCTCGGCCTGAACGCCGAGTTGGGGTGGGGCAAGGGGCTGGGCAACAAGCCCTACCCGATCTTCAAGAACTTCTACGGCGGGGGCCTGGGTTCGGTGCGCGTGTTCGAGCAGGGCTCGCTGGGCGTGGTCGACGTCACCAACAACTACATCGGCGGCAATCGCAAGTTCAACGTCAACGCCGAGCTGTACGTACCCGTTCCAGGTACGGGCAACGACAAGACGTTGCGCATCTTCGGCTTCATGGATGCGGGCAACGTGTGGGGAGAGAGCGAGAAGCTGAGCGGATCGGATCTGCGCGCGTCGGCAGGTGTCGGCCTGTCGTGGGTGTCGCCGGTCGGGCCGCTGAAGCTGAGCTGGGGCACGCCGATCCGCAAGAAGCCGACGGATAGAATCGAGAAATTCCAATTCCAGATCGGAACTGCTTTCTGATGAACAAGTGGAAGACGTGGGGCGCCGCCGCCGCGCTGCTGATGGCAGGCGTTGCGGTGCATGCACAGGAGCTGAAGATCGGCTACGTCAACAGCGAGCGCATCCTCCGCGAGGCGGCGCCCGCCAAGGCGGCGCAGGCCAAGCTGGAGGCGGAGTTCGGCAAGCGCGAGAAGGAGCTGTCGGACCTGGGCAGTCGCCTCAAGGCGGCGGCCGACAAGCTCGAGAAGGAGGCGCCGACGCTCTCGGAGAGCGAACGCACCCGGCGCCAGCGCGATCTGGTGGAGCAGGACCGCGACTTCCAGCGCAAGCGCCGTGAGTTCCAGGAGGACCTGAACCAGCGCAAGAACGAGGAACTCTCAGCCGTGGTCGAGCGTGCCAACTGCGTGATCAAGCAGATCTTCGACCAGGAAAAGTACGACCTCATCCTGCAGGATGCGGTCCACTGGAGTTCCCGCGTGGACATCACCAAGAAGGTGATCGACGCGCTCAATGCCGGCAAGTAGGGCCGGCACAGCACTCCGTCACGGCGATGCAGGCATCCGTCGCCGACATCGTGCGAAGCCTCGGTGGCGAGGTTCTCGGGGATGCGGCGCACGTCGTCACCCGGATCGCTCCGCTTGACCAGGCCGGTCCTGCCGACATCAGCTTTGTCTCCCAGGCACGTTATCGCGCACAGTTGGGCACCACCAGGGCCGGGTGCGTGATCGTCGCGCCTGCGCTGGCCGATGAAGCGGCCCGCCGCGGAACGGCCATCGTGACGCCCGACCCCTACCTCTACTACGCCAGGCTGTCGCAGTGGTGGGCGCGGGGCACGCACGGCGAGCGTCCTTCCGGTGTCCACCCCAGCGCCGTGGTCGAGGCCGAGGCGGTCCTGGGCGAGGGCGTCACGATCGGCCCCCTGTCGTACGTCGGGGCGGGCGCCGTGATTGGCGCAGGCACGCGCATCGGCGCCCGTGTGGTGATCGGTGAGCGTTGCGTCATCGGCGAACGCTGCCTGCTGCACCCCGGCGTCGTCGTGGGGGCCGACGGATTCGGATTCGCACCGGCCATGATCGACGGCGAGCGGCGCTGGGAGAAGATCGAGCAGCTTGGTGCGGTGCGCATCGGCAACGACGTGGAGATCGGCGCCAACACCTGCATCGACCGCGGCGCCCTCGGCGACACGGTGATCGAGGACGGCGTCAAGCTCGACAACCTCATCCAGGTCGGACACAACGTGCACATCGGCGCCCACAGCGCGATGGCGGGCTGCGTGGGGATCGCCGGCAGCGCGCGCATCGGCCGGCGCTGCACGGTGGGCGGCGGCGCCATCGTGCTCGGGCACCTGGAACTCGCGGACGACGTCCACATCACCGCCGCGTCGGTGGTCAGCCGCTCGATCCGCGAGCCGGGCCAGTACAGCGGCATGTTCCCCATCGACGACAATGCGTCCTGGGAAAAGAACGCAGCCACGCTGCGCCACCTGCACGCGCTGCGCGACAGACTGCGCGCGCTCGAGAAGAAGCTGAGCTGAGACCCGACGCCCCGTTCATGGACATCCACAAAATCCTGGCCAAGCTGCCGCACCGGTATCCGATCCTGCTCGTCGACCGCGTGCTCGAACTCGAGAAGGGCGTGCGCATCAGGGCGCTGAAGAACGTCACGATCAACGAGCCGTATTTCCTGGGCCACTTCCCGCACCGCCCCGTCATGCCCGGGGTGCTGATGCTCGAGGCCCTGGCGCAGGCCGCAGCGTTGCTGTCGATCGAAACGCTGGGCATCGAACTCGACGACAAATCGGTGTTCTATTTCGCCGGCATCGACGGCGCGCGCTTCAAGCGCCCGGTCGAGCCAGGCGACCAGCTCGTGCTCGAGGTGACGCTCGATCGCGCGAAGGCCGGGATCTTCAAGTACACGGGCCGCGCCAGCGTCGGCAGCGAGACGGCGGCCGAGGCCGAGCTGATGTGCACCATGCGCAAGGTGTCCTGAGGGCGCGGTCTTGGCCACGACGATCCACCCGACGGCCCTGGTCGATTCCAGGGCGGAGCTCGACGACGGCGTCAGCATCGGCGCCTACGCCGTGATCGGCCCGGGCGTGCGCATCGGCGGCGGCACGTCCGTCGGCCCGCATGCGGTGATCGACGGCCCGACCACCATCGGGCGCGACAACCGCATCTATGCGCATGCCTGCCTGGGGGGCGATCCGCAGGACATGAAGTACCGCGGCGAGCCCACGGCGCTGGCGATCGGCGACCGCAATACGATCCGCGAGTTCTGCACCTTCAACCGCGGAACCGCGCAGGATTCCGGTGTCACGCGCCTGGGCGACGACAACTGGGTCATGGCCTACGTGCATCTGGCGCACGACGTGCAGGTGGGTTCCCGCACGATCCTCGCCAACAACGCGACGCTCGCCGGCCACGTCCACATCGGCGACTGGGTGATCGTCGGCGGCCTGACGGGTGTGCACCAGTTCTGCAAGATCGGCGCGCATGCGATGACCGGGTTCCAGAGCCACGTCTCGCAGGACATCCCTCCCTTCATGATGGCGGCGGGCCATCCCTTGTCCATCAGCGGCTGCAACGTCGAGGGCCTGCGCCGGCGCGGGTTCTCGCGCGAACGCATCGGGCAGGTCAGGCAGATGCACCGCCTGCTCTACCGCGAGGGTCTGACGCTCGAGCAGGCCAAGGCAGCGATCGAGCCGTTGCGTGGCGCGGTCGAGGGCGGGGACGACGACGTGCAGATGCTGCTCGACTTCCTGACGGCGTCCACGCGCGGCATCGCGCGCTGAAGCCCATGCGCCTTGCGCTCGTCGCCGGCGAGGCCTCGGGAGACCTGCTGGCCGGGTTGCTGCTGGGCGGGCTGAAGCAGCGCTGGCCCGCCTTGGCCACCTGCGGCATCGGTGGCCCGCGCATGGCAGCACAGGGTTTCGAGGCATGGTGGCCGCACGAGAAGCTGGCCGTGCGAGGCTATGTCGAGGTGCTGCGTCACTATCGCGAGATCAAGGTCATCCGCGATGCGCTCGGCGAGCGCTTGCTGCGGGAGCGGCCCGACGCCTTCATCGGTGTGGACGCCCCCGATTTCAACCTCGGCCTGGAGGCTCGGCTCAAGGCTGCGGGCGTGAAGACGATCCATTTCGTCTGCCCCTCGATCTGGGCCTGGCGCGGCGGGCGTGCGAAGAAGCTCGCGCGCAGCGCGGACCATGTGCTGTGCCTGTTTCCCTTCGAGCCCGCGCTGCTGCGCCAGCACGGCGTGACCGCCACCTACGTGGGCCATCCGCTGGCCGACGCGATTGCGCTGCAGGCGCCGCGCGCCTCAGCGCGCGCGGCGCTGGGTCTTCCGCCCGAGGCGGCGGTGGTGGCACTGCTGCCGGGCAGCCGGCGTTCGGAAATCGCCTATATCGCGCCGCTCTTCCTCAGCGCGGCCGCGTGCCTTGCGCGCTCCCGACCGTCGTTGCGCTTCGTGCTGCCGGCGGTGCCGGGGCTGCGGGCGGCGATCGAGCCGATGCTGCCCGTCCATGCGCCCGGGGTGGCGATCCAGGTCCTCGATGGGCGCTCCCACGAGGCGCTGGCCGCGTGCGACGTGACGCTGATCGCCAGCGGCACGGCGACGCTGGAGGCCGCGCTCTTCAAGCGACCGATGGTGATCGCCTATCGCATGCATCCGCTGTCGTGGGCACTGATGAAGCGCATGGCGTATCAACCCTGGGTCGGCCTGCCCAACATCCTGTGCCGGGACTTCGTCGTGCCCGAGCGCATCCAGGAGGCGGCGACGCCCGAGCGCCTTGCGGCCGACGTGCTGGCCTGGCTCGACGATGCGCCGCGGTCGGCGGCGCTCGTCCAGCGCTTCACGGACCTTCACCTTCAGCTGCGGCGCGACACAGCCCGCACCGCCACCGATGCCATCGCGCAAGTCCTCGGGCAGGCCTGAGCAACTGGCGCTCGGCTGGACGGCGCCCGGACTGCTCGCCGGCGTCGATGAAGTCGGCCGTGGTCCGCTGGCCGGGCCGGTGGTGGCGGCAGCGGTGATCCTCGACGACCTGCAGCCGATTCGCGGCCTGCGCGACTCCAAGGCGCTTGGCCCGGCCACGCGCGAACGGCTGGCGGCCGAAATCCGCGCCAAGGCCCTGTGCGTCTCGCTGGCCGAGGCGAGCGTGGAGGAAATCGACCGCTTGAACATCCTGCAGGCCACGCTGCTGGCGATGCAGCGCGCCGTGGAACGGCTGCGCCTGACGCCGTCACACGTGCTGGTCGACGGCAACCGGCTGCCCAAGCTGAAAGTGCCGGCGGAGGCGATCGTCAAGGGCGATGCCCGCGTGCCGGCCATTGCGGCCGCCTCGATCGTCGCCAAGGTGCACCGCGATGCCTTGCTGCGTGCCATGCACGAGGCCCATCCGCAGTACGGCTTTGCCGAGCACAAGGGATATCCGACACCTGAACACCTGGCCGCCTTGCGCGCGCACGGTCCGTGCGCGGCGCATCGCTGCAGCTTTGCACCGGTGCGCGAGGCGCTGAGGGTGGGGCCGTGAGCACGGTGACGCGCATCACCTCGCGCGACAACGCCCTGCTCGTGCGGGTGCGCAGGCTCGTGCGCGCACCCGCGGCCTATCGCCGCGAGGGCGTGGCGTGGATCGAGGGGGAGCATCTGTGCAGTGCCTGGCAGGCGCGTGGAGCGCGAGCGTCGCAGGCCGTGGTGTCCGAGTCGGCATGGCTGCGGGCGGAACTGCGCGCCCTGGCCGAGTCGGCCGAACGCACTGCCGTCGTGCCCGACGCGCTGTTCGCGTCGGCGAGCGACCTGCCGTCTCCCGCGGGGCTGGGCTTCCTCGTGCCCTGGTCCAGCCCGCCGCGGCCCGATCCGCGAGTTGCCAGCGTCGTGCTCGATCGCCTGCAGGATGCCGGCAACGTCGGCAGCATCCTGCGCAGCGCTGCAGCGCTGGGTTACGGGCAGGTGATCGCGCTGGAAGGCACGGCAGCGCTGTGGTCGCCCAAGGTGCTGCGCGCCGGCATGGGAGCGCACTTCGGCTTGCGGCTCATCGAGTCGGCGGCGCCGGATGTCCTGTCGGAGCTCGAGGTGCCGCTGCTGGCCACCAGTTCGCATGCCGGGCCTTCGCTCGAGGACGGTGCGCTGCCCTATCCCTGTGCCTGGGTGTTCGGGCACGAAGGGCAGGGTGTGGCCGCCGAGGTGCTCGCACGCTGCCGGCAGGTGTTGCGGATTGCGCAACCGGGCGGCGAGGAGTCGCTCAATGTCGCCGCGGCGGCGGCGATCTGCCTGTACGCTGGGCGCCGGGAGGAACGTCGTCGATGAAGTCCGTGCTCGCGGCCTGTGTGCTCGCCGCGATGGTCGTGCATGCGCAGGCCACAAGGCCGGTGGTCGAGGTGCGCCCGGAACCTGCCCGCGAGGCGTGGTGGTGGCGCACGACGCTGCATCCGCAGTCCACGCGCGTGATGGGGGTGGCGGTCCGTCGGTTGCACCCCGAATGGTGCGCTGCGGAAGCCTTCAGCGCCGAACTCTTCGGCGAGGCGCTGCTCGGCCCTGCGGGCGGCGACCCTCTGGCGGGGCTCGCCTTCAGCATCGAGGACAGTTTCGACGGCAGCGGCAAGGCGCAGGTGGCCTTCGTGGGCGCCTATCGGCGCTGCGCGGGGGAGCAGGGTTTGTTCGTGGCGATCGTCGAGCCGCACAAGGATCGTCCACGCACGCGCTTCCTGGTCGAGGTGCCCGATGCGCCGAGCGCGTTCGGCGCGCTGGGGCGGGAGCCGGACGGAACCCTGGCCGTGTGGTGGTGCGCGGGCTGCAGCGAGGGCTATCGCATCGCGTACAACCGCCAGACCCGCGAGTTCTACATCGCGGGCCCGGCCACCCGGCGTCAGTAGATCAGCCGGTCCGGCTGGATGTCGCGCAGGATCGTGGTGGCGATCTCCTCGATCGACTTGTGCGTCGAGGACAGCCAGGCGATGCCCTCGCGCCGCATCATCCGTTCCGCCTCGGCGACCTCGTAGCGGCAGTTTTCCAGCGACGCATAACGGCTGTCCGGCCGGCGTTCGTGCCGGATCTGGGCCAGGCGCTCGGGATCGATCGTCAGTCCAAAGCACTTGCCGCGGTACGGCGCGAGCGTGGAGGGCAGGCGGCCACGCTCGAAATCCTCGGGGATCAGCGGGTAGTTGGCCGCCTTCACGCCGTGCTGCATGGCCAGATAGAGCGAGGTCGGGGTCTTGCCGCTGCGCGAGACGCCCACCAGGATCACGTCGGCAACGGCCAGGTTCTTGGCGCTCTGTCCGTCGTCGTGCGCCAGGGCGAAGTTGATCGCCTCGATGCGGTCGTTGTATTCCGTGCTCTTGGCCGCGTCGGAGAAGCGCCCCACGCGATGGTTGCTCTTGACGCCGAACTCCAGTTCCAGCGGTTCGATGAACGTCCGGAACATGTCCAGCACGAAGCCCTTGCAGCCGGAGCCGGTGACGATGTCGCGCACGTCGTCGTTGACGAGCGTGATGAACACGATCGGCCGGTGCCCTTCGCGCTCCGCGGTGCGGTTGATCTCCTCGACCACGCCGGACGC
Organism: Burkholderiaceae bacterium; assembly: GCA_035716845.1. Classification (GTDB taxonomy): domain Bacteria; phylum Pseudomonadota; class Gammaproteobacteria; order Burkholderiales; family Burkholderiaceae_C; genus CADEEN01. The sequence goes on along the minus strand of DASTJE010000017.1, from coordinate 12,387 downwards.
CTTCTCGATGCTGTCGATGAAGGGCCGCCGCACGTGGCGCGGGCGCCCTGCGAACTGGGCCAGGATCGAGTTGCCGAAGGTCTCGGCCGTGATGCCGGTGCCGTCGGAGACGAAGAAAACGGTGCGGTCGGGCATGGTGATGGCGCTCGGGACGAGCCCGATCATAGGGGGAGGCGCGACGTAGAATCGACACCAGTTCCAGACGCCTCGCCGTGAGCCGCTCCCCCCATATCGAAGTGCCGCGCCCATCGCGGGCGGGGGTCGAAGCGCCGGCGCGCGCCATGGAAGCACCGGATTCCCTTTGCTATCACGGAGCTTTTCCATGTCCCAAGCGTCTATGGCGACCGCCCTGGTCGTACCGTTTGAACAACTGAGGATGACCGACGTCGAGGTGGTCGGCGGCAAGAACGCCAGCCTCGGCGAGATGATCAGCCAGCTCGCCGCCTCGGGCGTGCGGGTGCCCGGCGGCTTCGCGACCACGGCGCATGCCTTCCGCGAGTTCCTGCGCCACAACGGGCTGACGGAGAAGATCAACGCCCGCCTGGACGCGCTCGACGCCGATGACGTGCGTGCGCTGGCGCAGGCCGGCGCCGAGATCCGGGGCTGGGTCATGGCCGCGCCGTTCCCGCCGGCGCTCGAGCAGGCCGTCCGTGCCTCGTTTGCGCAGCTGTCCGCGGGCGATCCGTCGGCCAGCTTCGCGGTGCGCTCGTCGGCGACGGCCGAGGACCTTCCGGACGCGTCGTTCGCGGGCCAGCAGGAAACCTTCCTCAACGTGCACGGGGTCGACGAGGTGCTGGCGAAGATGCATGAGGTCTTCGCCTCGCTGTACAACGACCGGGCGATCAGCTACCGGGTGCACAAGGGGTTCGCCCATGCGGACGTGGCGCTGTCCGCCGGGGTGCAGCGCATGGTGCGTTCCGATCTCGGCGCGTCGGGTGTGATGTTCACGATCGACACCGAGTCCGGCTTCAAGGACGTCGTGTTCGTGACCGCGAGTTGGGGCCTGGGTGAAACCGTGGTGCAAGGCGCCGTGAACCCCGACGAGTTCTACGTCCACAAGCCGATGCTGGCCAAGGGCAAGCCTGCACTGATCCGGCGCAGCCTGGGCTCGAAACTGATCCGCATGACCTTCGCGTCGCCGCAGGAGAAGGCGGCCAGCGGCAAGCTCGTGAAGACCGAGGACAACCCCGCCGAGCTGCGCAATCGCTATTCGCTCAGCGACGCCGACGTGCTGGAGCTGGCGCGCTATGCGGTGGTGATCGAGAAGCACTACGGACGTCCGATGGACATCGAGTGGGGCAAGGACGGTACCGACGGCAAGCTCTACATCCTGCAGGCACGGCCCGAGACCGTGAAAAGCCAGGGCGCCGGGCAGGTCGAGCACCGCTACAAGCTCAAGGGCCACAGCGCCGTGTTGGCCGAGGGGCGTGCGATCGGTCAGAAGATCGGCACCGGTCCGGTGCGCCTGGTGCGCACGTCGGCCGAGATGGAGCGCGTGCAGCCCGGTGACGTGCTGGTGACCGACATGACCGACCCCAACTGGGAGCCGGTGATGAAGCGGGCCAGCGCCATCGTCACCAACCGCGGTGGCCGCACCTGCCACGCGGCCATCATCGCCCGCGAACTCGGCATTCCGGCGGTGGTGGGCTGCGGTGACGCCACCGACAAGCTGCAGGACGGCTCGCTCGTGACGGTGGCCTGCTCCGAGGGCGATACCGGCTACATCTACGACGGCCTGCTGGAGGCCGAGGTCACCGAGGTCAAGCACGGCGCCATGCCGTACTGCCCGATCAAGATCATGATGAACGTGGGCAACCCGCAGCTCGCCTTCGAGTTCGCGCAGATGCCCAACGCCGGATGCGGCCTGGCGCGGCTGGAGTTCATCATCAACAACTACATCGGCGTCCACCCGAAGGCGATCCTCGACTATCCGAACGTCGACGGCGAGCTGAAGAAGGCGGTCGAATCGGTGGCGCGCGGGCATGCCAGCCCACGGGCCTTCTACGTCGACAAGGTGGCCGAAGGCGTGGCCACGATCGCGGCGGCCTTCTGGCCCAAGCCGGTGATCGTGCGGCTGTCGGACTTCAAGAGCAACGAGTACCGCAAGCTCATCGGCGGCTCGCGCTATGAGCCGGACGAGGAGAACCCGATGCTGGGCTTCCGCGGGGCCAGCCGATACATCAGCGGCGAGTTCAGCGATGCCTTCGCGATGGAGTGCGAGGCGATCAAGCGCGTGCGCAACGACATCGGGCTGACCAACGTCGAGATCATGGTGCCCTTCGTGCGCACCGTGAGGCAGGCCGAGCGCGTGGTCGCCATGCTGGCCGAGCGCGGGCTCAAGCGCGGGGTCGACGAGCTCAAGCTGATCATGATGTGCGAGGTGCCCAGCAACGCCATCCTGGCCGAGCAGTTCCTGGAGCACTTCGACGGCATGTCGATCGGCTCCAACGACCTGACCCAGCTCACGCTGGGCCTGGACCGCGATTCCGGCATGGAGCAGTTGGTGGGTGACTTCGACGAGCGTGACCCGGCCGTCAAGGCCATGATCTCGCGCGCCATCGCGGCCTGCCGTGCCACAGGCAAATACGTCGGCATCTGCGGCCAGGGGCCGAGCGACCATCCCGATTTCGCAGACTGGCTGGCGCAGGAGGGCATCGCCTCGATGTCGCTCAACCCGGACACGGTGGTCGAGACCTGGGAGCGGCTGGCGGCGCGCCGGTGACGGCGCGCCCTTGCCGCTCCTTTGAACCCGCTATAATCACGGGCTTTCCCTTGCCGCACCGGCTTCCTGACGCTGCCGGGCGGCTTCCCTTAGCAGGAAACCACAAGGAGTTCCGATGCGTCATTACGAGATCGTTCTCCTGATCCACCCGGATCAGAGCGAACAGGTTCCGGCCATGCTGGAACGTTACAAAGGCTTGGTCACCGCCGCCGGCGGCAAGGTGCACCGCGTGGAGGACTGGGGACGGCGCCAGCTGGCCTACATGATCCAGAAGCTGGCCAAGGCGCATTACCTGTGCCTGAACATCGAGTGCAGCAAGGAGACGCTGGCCGAACTCGAGACCGGCTTCCGCTTCAACGACGCCGTGCTGCGCCACCTGACGGTGGCGCTCGAGAAGGCCGAAACGGCCCCCTCGATCATGATGAAGCATGTCGAGCGCGAAGAGGCTCGCAAGGCCCAGCAGGAGGCAGCCGCCTGAACGTGATGACGGCCGTGGCCGCGGGCCCCGCGCGATGAACCGGCTGGTTCTGAGCGCGACGCTCGTCGAACGCGGTGCCGTGCGATATACCCCCGCCGGACTGCCGGCCCTGGACCTGGTGCTCAGCCACCGCTCCGAGGTCAGCGAGGACGGCGCCCCGCGCAAGGTGTCGCTGGACATCAGGGCGGTGGCGATCGGGGCGATCACACGGCCGGTCGGCGCCCTGGCGCTGGGAACCGAAGCGAGCTTCGCAGGGTTCCTCGCCGCCGGACGCAACGGTCGCGGCCACATCTTCCACGTGACGGCCCTCGACGCCGCCCCCTGATCCAGAACGTTCCACGTACATCATCGAAGGAGTCCACCATGGCCCCACCCCGCGGAAAAGGCAAGTTCTCCAAGGACCGCAAGCCCAAGCGCAACCAGCAGTCGCTGCTGTTCCGTCGCAAGCGCTTCTGCCGCTTCACCGTCGCCGGCGTCGAGCAGATCGACTACAAGGATGTCGACACGCTGCGCGACTTCGTCGGCGAGAACGGCAAGATCACGCCGGCTCGCCTGACCGGCACGCGCGCGATCTACCAGCGCCAGCTCACCACGGCGATCAAGCGCGCCCGCTTCCTGGCGCTGCTGCCGTACACCGACCAGCACAAGGCCTGAGGAGCACCGCCATGCAAGTGATCCTGCTGGAGAAGGTGGCCAACCTCGGCAACCTCGGCGACATCGTCAAGGTCAAGGACGGCTACGCCCGCAATTTCCTGATCCCCACGCGCCGTGCGCGCCGCGCCACGGACGCCGCCCTCAAGGAGTTCGAAGCCAAGCGCGTTGAGCTCGAGAAGGCTGCAGCCGACAAGCTCGCCGCTGCCCAGGCGATGGGCGAGAAGCTCAACGGCAAGTCGATCTCGATCACCCAGAAGGCCGGCGTGGACGGCCGCCTGTTCGGCTCGGTGACCAACGCCGACGTTGCCGAGGCGCTCAAGGCCCAGGGCTTCGACGTGCCCAAGGCTGCCGTGCGCATGCCCACGGGGCCGATCAAGCACACCGGCGAGCAGACGCTGACGGTGTCGCTGCACACCGACGTCACGGTCGACGTGCACGTCACGGTGGTCGGCGAGGTCGACTGAGTCGGCGCGACCGAGGCGAAGGGCCGGCACTGAGCCGGCCCTTTTTCATTGCGGCGGCGGTTGTGCCGCGATGCTCACCTCTTACCCACAGGGTTGCCCACCGGCCGCAGGCCGCCACGGCCCTAAGATGCGATCTGCATGTCTGCCGTCTTCAGCTCCCGCGATACCCCCGCCCGTGACGACGAGGTCGCGCGTCTGCGTGTGCCGCCGCACTCGATCGAAGCCGAGCAGAGCGTGCTCGGAGGCCTGCTGCTGGACAACAGCGCATGGGACCGTGCCGGGGATCTGCTGGGCGAAACCGACTTCTACCGCTACGAGCACAAGGCCATCTACAAGGCCATCGGCGACCTGGTGGCCGGCAACAAGCCGGCCGACGTGATCACGGTCTACGAGCGGCTGCAGAGCCTGGGCAAGGCCGAGGAGTGCGGCGGCATCGCCTACCTGAACGCATTGGCCCAGTCGGTGCCCAGTGCGGCCAATCTGCGCCGCTACGCGGAGATCGTGCGCGAGCGAGCGGTGCTGCGCAAGCTGATCGAGGCCAGCGACGAGATCGCCACCAACGCCTTCAATCCGCAAGGCCGCTCGGTGAGCCAGATCCTCGACGAGGCCGAGGGCCGTGTGTTCCAGATCGGCGAGGAGGGCCAACGCACCAGGCAGGGCTTCCAGAGCATGGACCAGCTCGTGGTGGCGCTGATCGATCGCGTGACCGAACTGCACGAGAACGGCGCCGAGGACGTGACCGGCGTGCGCAGCGGCTTCTACGACATGGATCGCATGACGGCCGGCCTGCAACCGGGCGACCTGATCGTGCTGGCGGCGAGGCCCTCGATGGGCAAGACGGCGTTCGCGCTCAACATTGCCGAGAACGTGGCCGTCCAGGAGGGCCTGCCGGTGGTCGTGTTCTCGATGGAGATGGGGGCTTCCCAGCTGGCGCTTCGGATGGTGGGCTCGCTCGGGCGCATCGACCAGGGCCATCTGCGCACCGGCCGCCTGACCGACGACGAGTGGGGGCGCCTGTCCGACGCCGTGGACCGGCTCAAGTCGGCCAGCGTGTTCATCGACGAGACGCCGGGCCTCAACCCGGCCGAATTGCGGGCGCGCGCCCGGCGCCAGGCGCGCGCCTGCGGGCGCCTGGGGCTGATCGTGGTCGACTACCTGCAACTGATGAGCGGCAGCAGCGGCAGCGACGAGAACCGCGCCACCGAACTGGGCGAGATATCGCGGGGACTGAAGGCGCTGGCCAAGGAACTGCAGTGCCCGGTCATCGCGCTGTCGCAGCTCAACCGCAGCGTCGAGTCGCGCAACGACAAGCGGCCGATGATGAGCGACCTTCGGGAGTCGGGCGCGATCGAGCAGGATGCCGACGTGATCATGTTCATCTACCGCGACGACTACTACAACAAGGAGAGCAAGGAGCCGGGCGTGGCCGAGATCATCATCGGCAAGCAGCGCAACGGCCCGGTGGGCACGCTCAAGCTCACGTTCCTGAAGCCGCTCACGCGCTTCGACAACCTGGCCCCCGGCAGCGCCGGCAGCGACGCGTACTGACTGCAACGCCACCCGCCTCGCAACTGTATAGAATCACAGTATGCGAGGCGATCCGGAACCGTCGGTCATGCCGCTCGTGCAACTCAAGGGCCGCGGCACGAGCTGGGCCATCGAGCACCGCTTTTCGGCCTCCACGCGTGCGGAGGAAGACGATGGATGGGGCAGCCTCGACCAGGCCGTGCTGGAACGGCGCGTGCCGACCGCCACCGAAGTCATCGAGCAGCGAGTCAAGTCGATCCTTGCGGCCAACGACTCGCCGGACATCCCCTTCGACCTGTCGATCAATCCCTACCGCGGATGCGAGCACGGTTGCATCTACTGCTTTGCCCGGCCCACCCATGGCTACCTCAACCTCTCGCCGGGTCTCGACTTCGAGACGCGCATCGTTGCCAAGGTCAATGCCGCGCAGCGCTTGCGCGAGGCCTTGGCGGCGCCCGGCTACCGGCCCTTGCCCCTGAACCTCGGCTCGGCCACCGACGCCTACCAGCCGGTCGAGCGCCGGCTCCGCATCACGCGTTCGGTGATCGAGGTGCTGGCCGAAGCGCGGCATGCGTTCTCGATCGTCACGAAATCATCGGGCATCGAGCGCGATCTCGACCTGCTCGCGCCGCTTGCCGAAGCGCGATTGGTGAGCGTCTACGTGTCGGTGACGACGCTGGACGGCACCCTGGCGCGTCAGATGGAGGCGCGCGCGCCGGCGCCCGAGCGCCGGCTGCGCACCATCGAGCGGCTGGCAAGCGCCGGCGTGCCGGTGGGCGTCAGCGTGTCGCCGTTGATCCCGTTCCTGAACGAGCCCGAGCTCGAGCGCGTGCTGACGCAGGCGCGCGACGCCGGCGCGGTCACGGCCTTCGCAACCGTGCTGCGCCTGCCGTGGGAGGTGAACCCCTTGTTCCAGCAGTGGCTGCAGACGCACTACCCGCAACGCGCTGCACGCGTGATGGCACGCATCAGGGACTTGCGGGGCGGCCGCGAGAACGACCCGCGGTTCGGCGAGCGCATGCGAGGGCAGGGGGTGTGGGGCGCGTTGCTGCGCCAGCGGTTCGAGCGTGCGACACGCGGTCTGGGCCTCGACCGGCAGCGCATCGAACTCGACGGATCGCGCTTCCGGCGTCCCGCGCTGCCTGGCACACCGGATCAGCCTTGCCTGTTCTAGTCGCTAGGGGCGTTCTCGACAGGCGGCGAACGCATCGAGGTCCTTGCGCAGGCTGGCGGTGCGCACGTCCATCCACGCCAGGACCGTGTGCGCAAGGTGCGAGTGGGTCAGCGGCCGCGCACTCAGCCGGCGCGCGCACTCGAGCGTGATGCCGGAGGCGCGGGCCGTGTGCGTGGGCCACCAGGCGACCATCGGCACGTGGGTCTGCTCGCGCGGCGCCAGGCGGTACGGCATGCCATGCAGGTACAACTGGTTCTCGCCCAGCGACTCGCCGTGGTCGGAGATGTACAGCAGCGCCGCGTCGTAAGCGCCCGACTGCGTCTCGAGCCAGTCGATCGCGCGGGCAAGCACATGGTCGGTGTAGGCGATCGTGTTGTCATAGGCATTGTCGAGCGCCGCCTTGTCGCAACTGCGCAGTGACACCGATCGGCATTCGGGCTGGAAGGGCTTGCGCTCGTCGGGCGTGCGCAGGTAATAGGCCGGGCCGTGGCTGCCCATCTGGTGCAGCACGACCACGATGCCACGGGCACGGCGCGCCGGGTCGAGCGCCGCGATGCGATGCTCGAGTCCATGCAGCAGCGCGAGGTCGAAGCATTCGTCGCCACGGCACAGGGCTGCCGGCAATGGCGGTGCTCCTACGGCAGGATCACGCGCCAGCGCGTTCGGAATGCGCTGGCACAGCCCCTTGCATCCCGACTGGTTGTCGATCCACAGCACCGCCAGGCCGGAGCGCTGCAGCACGTCGAGCAGGTTCTCCTGCGGGCGGTCCAGCGCCACGTATTCGTCGCGCGGCAGCAGCGAGAACATGCAGGGCAGCGACGACGCAGTGTCGGTGCCGCAGGACGTGACGTCGGAAAAGCTGACGACGTCGCGTCGCGCCAGTTCAGGCGAGGTCGATCGGGCGTAGCCGTTCAGGCTGAAGCGATCCGCTCGTGCGGTCTCGCCCACCACGAGCAGCAGCAGCCGTGGCCGCTGGCCCTGCGCCAGCGGCGACACGGACGCGTCGGTGGCCACGGGCTGCGGCGGGCCGGCAGGCTTGAGTCCGGACGGGCCGCGCGCCTGCGCAGCCAGCGAATAGAAGCCATTGAGGGGTGTGATCATGTAGCGCACGTCCGGGCGACCTCGCATCAGCGAGGCCATGTCGGCGAAGCTTGCGAACAGTCCCAGCGCGACCACGGCCAGACTGCCCGCCAGCAGCACGGCATTGCGTCGCAGCCCCACGCTCCAGCGTTGAGGGCGCAGCGCCACGCGCATCAGCACGGCCGCGGGCAACACGCCCAGTACCAGCAACGACGCGAGGAATCCGAGGCCGAGGAGGTCTCTCACCTCCCGCACGTCGGTCTGCATCGCGTTGCGCATCATCGACGGATTGATCACCACGCCATAGGTGCCGATGAAATGCGCGATCAGCGCCGCGCACGCGAAGACGACGATCAGCGCGGGGCGCACGGTGCGCGCCCAGGCCAGCGGCGCGAGAAGCACGCACAACAGGGCCGCCGTGCCGAGCGCGAGCACGGCGAGCAGGGTCATTCGGCTGCCCAGGCCGAACTCCTCGAGTTGCCAGATCAGGCGCCAGAGCGGCCAGTTGCAGGCGAGCGCCGTCCACAGGGCGCCGACGACGACCACGCGTTGGGGCGACCAGCCGGACGCTGTAGAAAGGGGAGCAGTCAAGGCGCGGCGAGCAAACGGACCGGATCTGTGCGGCACTTTTCGGTGCGCGGCGAATCATAGAGGCTGCCTGCGACAATCCCCTGGCCGTGATCGATCGACTTTTCCCCGGACGCCTGCGCCTGCTGTGGGTGCTGCTGGCGGCTTACCTGCTGTTCAACGCCGCGGTGCGCATCGGTCTGGCGCTGTTCAATGGCGAGATGTCCCCCCTGATGCCGTGGCGCCTGCTGCCCGCGCTGGCCATCGGCGCCGCCTTCGACCTCGGTACCGCCACCTTCTTCCTGCTCCCGCTGGGCCTGTTGGTGGTCGTCTGGCCCGAGGGTCGGCGCGGCTTGCGCACGCTCGTGCTGGCCCTGTTGCTCCCCTTGTCGGTCGTGCTGGTGTTCGTGGGCGTCGCCGAATTCACGTTCTGGAACGAGTTCGCCTCGAGGTTCAATTTCATTGCGGTGGATTACCTGATCTACACGCACGAGGTGGTCGGCAACATCCGCGAGTCCTACAACCTGCCGCTGATGCTGGCCGGCGTGGCGCTGGGCGCGCTGACGGTCTGGGCACTGGTGGCGCGCGCGGCCCACCCGTGCTGGCGCGCCCCGTTGAACGCACGCCAGCGCTGGGCGGCGGTGCTCGTGTTGCTCGCCGCGCCACCGTTGGCCGTGGCCGTGCTGGATGCGCGCATGAAGGAGTTCTCGGCGGACGCGCAGGCCAACGAGCTCGCAGGCAACGGCTACTTCGACTTCTGGCACGCGTTCTGGGCCAACGAGATCGACTACGACCGCTTCTACAAGACGCTGCCGGCGCAGCGCGCGCTCGCGACCCTGGCCAACGAGCTCGGTTCGCCGCGCCTGAAAGTGGAACTGTCGCAGCGCCCCTACGAGCACCAGGTGACGGCCGATGGGCCGGCCAAGACGCTCAACGTGGTCCTCGTGTCGGTGGAGAGTTACTCCGCCGAGTTCATGGCGGCCTTCGGCAATCGCCAGGGCCTGACCCCCTCCACCGACCGCCTCGCGTCGGAAGGCCTGCTCTTCACCCAGGTGTATGCGACCGGCACGCGTACGGTGCGCGGGCTCGAGGCGATCACGCTGTCCGTACCTCCGACGCCCGGCCACTCGATCGTCAAACGGCCGCACAACGATCGCCTCTTCACCGTGGGCGAGGTGTTCAAGCAGGCCGGGTACGAGCCCCTGTACCTGTACGGGGGCTACGGCTACTTCGACAACATGAACGCCTTCTTCTCCGGCAACGGTTACACCGTGATCGACCGCACGGCCCTCGCGCCGGAGGAGATCCACTTCGAGAACATCTGGGGAGTCGCCGACGAGGATCTGTTCACCTTGACGCTTCGCGAGCTCGACCGTCGTCACAGCGTCGGAAAGCGTTTCTTCGCGCATGTGATGACGACATCGAATCACCGCCCCTTCACCTACCCGGCCGGGCGCATCGACATCCCCTCGCACAGCGGCCGCGAGGGGGGCGTCAAGTACACCGACTGGGCGCTGGGCAACTTCATCGAGCGAGCGCGCACGCACCCATGGTTCCGCGACACGATCTTCGTGATCGTCGCGGACCATACGCACAAGGGGCGCGGACGCCAGGAGCTGCCCCCCGAGAACTACCACATCCCGCTGATCTTCTATGCGCCGGACCACGTCAAGCCGGGACGCGTCGACACGCTGGCATCCCAGATCGACGTGGCGCCGACGCTGCTGGGCATGCTCAATTTCAGCTACTCCAGCCGTTTCTTCGGGCACGACATCCTGCGCGAGGGCCAGCGCCACCCGCGCGCCTTGATGGCGAACTACCAGACCGTGGGCTACTACGAGCAGGGGCGCGTGGTCGAGCTCAAGCCCAATGGACGTGCCCGGGTGGTGGAGGCCCAGACCGGTCGACCCGCGCCGGACGACGCGTTGTCGCGCGAGCTGATCGACGACACCATCAGCTACTACCAGGTGGCGGCCCAGGCCTACCGCAAAGGCGATCTGCGCGCGACCGTGCGCTGAGCGTCACGCCGCGCGCCGCTGGACGTCGGTGGCCGGCCCGCCGGCGTCGGCGCGCAGCACGATGCCGCCGCTGGAGCGCGCTCCGGCGCGCCCGAGCGCCGGAGCGCCGGCCGCCAGCGCAAAGCGCTGGCGCAGGGCGTCGATCTCGATCGCGAGGTCTGCGGCGTCGTCAATCTTGTCGCGATAGCGATGCAGCGAAAGACCGGCCGTGTCGAGCAGCTTGGCGTTGCCGGTCGTCCCGGCGTGTTCGATCAGGGCCTTCACGGCGCCACGGGCATTGCCGGCCAGGGCATGTGACAGCGACTGTTCGGCCAGCTGTGTGATGCGGTGGTGGCCCTCGCGCACGCGCTGCTCGAACGGTGGATGGCGCGCCACGGAACGTGCCAGCAATTCCGTGATACCGCGGGAACCGGCGAAGCGCAGGGCCAGGTCATCGACATGCTGGCCGATCTCGTCGAGCTGCAGCTCGGCGGCGGACACCTCGGCCAGGAGCGCGAGCAGGTTGCAGGCGGCTTCGACGTCGAAATCGTCGCGCGAGGACTGCGCGGCCAGGTTGCGCACCCCGGCCACCGAGGAGGCGACGCGCTTGGCCAGCATGTCCTGCAGCACGCGCACGACGGCGGCGAAACGCGCCAGTCGCTCATTGCCGTCGTCGCGCTCCCGCATGTGATCCAGGTGTTCGGCAGCGCGTTGCAGGCCACGACTGTCGCGCTCGCGGAATCGAAGCAGCGACTGCAGGACCAGCGATTGCGGGTCGAACATCTTGGAGCCTGCCCCGAGCAGGATCGCACGCTCGAGCGCCCGCGACGCCTCGTCGGCTTCGCCGAGATAGAAGGCGAGCATGCCCTGCTTCTGCAGTCGGGTGACCGAGTTCGGCGTGGCCCCGCTGGCCAGTCGGAAGGTGGCCAGGGCCTGGTCGAACTGTCCCTGTTCCACCTGGACGCGGCCCATCACGTCGTAGGCATCCGTGTATCCGGGATCGCTCGCGAGCAGCGTTTCAAGCGTCCGCAGTGCCTTGCCGGCCTGGCCCTCGTCGGCATGGGCCCTGGCGATGCCGAGCCTCGCCCAGGGCAGGGCCTGTGCCTCGAGCACGGCGTCGTAGAGCTCGCGCGCCGCCCCATGACGCTGCAGCCGCAGCAGCAGTTCGGCGCCGATGCGCGCGGCATAGAGCCAGAACGGGCCGCGGGCCTGGAAGCGATCGAGACACAGGCGTGCCGCCGCCTCGAACTCGCCGGCCTCGATGGCCTCGAAGATGGCGCCCAGTTCGCGCTTGCGGCGGCGTGCCTGCTTGAGCCTCTCGCCCAGGGCCGCGGCCGTGTAGGGCTTCAGCAGGTAGCCATCGAGGGCGGACTCGGCGGCCTCGGCCACCTTGTCGTACCGTGCCTCGCCGCTGATCATGACGAAGACCGTGGCGTACGGCAGCAGCTGTGCGCGCCGCAAGTCGTCGAGCAGGTCCTGGCCGGTCTGGCCGTCCTGCGTGAAGTACTGCTCGCACAGGACGATGTCGAACGACTTGAACTCCAGCGCGCGGCGCGCGTCGGCGACGCGGCTGGTCTGTTGCACCGTGCCGACCCCGAAGTCGCGCAGCTGCGCCGCAAGGATGCTGCGCGAAGTCGGGTTGGGGTCGACCACCAGCGCTCGGCAGGTGGCGATGTCGCGGTCGAGGAGCATGTCGGGCGGGCGGCGTTCGGAGCGTTATCGGC
>DASTJE010000016.1:0-7057 GCA_035716845.1 Burkholderiaceae bacterium | reverse complement strand
GCGCCAGTCGACCTCGCCCTCTTCGCGCACGATGGCGCTGCCGCACACCGGGCACGCGCCGCCGAGGCGCCGGTACAGATCGAAGGGCTCGCCGGCATCGGCCGGGCGGCGCTCGAGCACCACGCCCACCACCTCGGGAATCACGTCGCCGGCGCGGCGCACGATCACGGTGTCGCCGATGCGCACGTCCTTGCGCCGCGCCTCGTCCTCGTTGTGAAGGGTGGCGTTGCTGACCGTGGTGCCGCCCACGAACACCGGCTCGAGCTTGGCCACCGGGGTGAGCTTGCCGGTGCGGCCGACCTGGATGTCGATGTCGCGCAGCACGGTCATCTGCTCCTGCGCCGGGTACTTGTGCGCCACCGCCCAGCGCGGCTCGCGCGTGACGAAGCCCAGGCGCTCCTGCAGCGCGCGGTCGTCGACCTTGTAGACGACGCCGTCGATGTCGAAGGGCAGCGCGTCGCGCTGCGCGGCGATCTCGGCGTGGTACGCGACGAGCCCCGCGGCGCCCTGCACCACGCGGCGCGCGCCGTTGACGGGCAGGCCCATCGCCTCGAGCGCGTCCATCACCGCGCTGTGGCGGCCCGGCACCGGCCAGCCCTGCACGTCCCCCAGGCCGTAGGCGAAGAACGAGAGCCGGCGCGCGGCCGTCATCGCCGGGTCGAGCTGGCGCACCGCGCCGGCCGCGGTGTTGCGCGGGTTGACGTAGGTCCTCTCGCCCTTGGCGCGCTGTGCCTCGTTGAGGGCCTCGAAGTCGTCGCGCCGCATGTAGACCTCGCCGCGCACCTCGAGCACGGGCGCCTCCACCCCGGCCAGGCGCAGCGGGATCTGGCCGATGGTGCGGATGTTGCCCGTCACGTCCTCGCCGGTCTCGCCGTCGCCGCGCGTGGCGGCCTGCACCAGCACGCCCGCCTCGTAGCGCAGGTTGATGGCCAGGCCGTCGAACTTCAGCTCGCAGGCGTACAGCACCGGCGGATCGGCTTCGCCCAGGCCGAGCTCGCGCCGCACGCGGGCATCGAAGGCCTCGGCGCCCGAGGCGCCGGTGTCAGTCTCGGTGCGGATCGACAGCATCGGCACCGCATGGCGCACCGGCGCGAAGCCCTCCAGCACGCGCCCGCCCACGCGCTGCGTCGGCGAATCGGGCGCGCGCAGCGCGGGGTGCGCGGCCTCGAGGGCCTGCAACTCCTGGAACAGGCGGTCGTACTCGGCGTCGGGAATCTCCGGCGCGTCGAGCACGTAGTAGCGGTGGGCGTGGTGGTGCAGGAGCCGGCGCAGCTCGTCGGCGCGCCGTGCGACGTCGGGGCTCGTCATGGGGCGAGTGTAGGCAGGCGCCGCCGCTTCAGGCCTCGCGCGCCATGCGATAACGCTCGAACAGCACGCCCTGGTAAGGCTCGGTCACCGCACGCGTCAGCACGAAGCGCTCGCGCTCGAACACTGCACGCGAGAACGGCGTCGCCCAGGCCTCGAAACGCGCCGCGCCGCGCGACCGCGCCTCGTCCAGCGCGTGCCGCAGCAGGCCCGAGCCCAGGCCCTGGCGCGTCAGGTCGGCCCGCACGTACAGCGAGTGCACCTCGCCGGCGCCGGCGTGCCGCGCGATGCCGCAGAACGCCCGCGGCCGGCCGTCGTCGCCCTCGTCGATCCAGGTGTCTGCGTCGAGGATGTAGCGTGTGAAGGCCGCCGTGTCGTCGGGCGAGCGGGCCCAGGCCTGCACCTGTTCGGGGGAGTAGACCTGCGGGCCCAGCACGAGTGCCGTCTCGCGGTACAGCGCAGCCAGCGCCGGTACGTCGACGGCCGTGGCGAGCCGCAGCGTGCTCACTGGAAGAGTCGCCGCGCCACCGCGCTGCCGGCAGCCATGTCGCGCGCCTCGAGCGCACGGTAGAGCGTCTGCAGCTCGCCGGCGATCGTCGCGTAGTGCTGCAGCGTGATGGGGCGGCCGTCGTCGTCCACCGCGGTGGCGTCCATGTCGTCGCACAAGGCGCGGATGGCCTGCTGCCAGGCCGCGAAGGGCTCCGCCGACTCCGGTGTCTGCGCCACGTCGAGCGCGAGCGTGAGCTGCCGCACCGCGGCGAGCTGCGGGTCGTCGGACAGCGCGGCCTGGGCGTCGAAGGACAGCACCAGCACGGGCGGCGCCCCCTCCTCCGGGCTCGGCATCACCAGGCGCCCGGGCAGCGTGCCGGGCACGAAGCCGTGCCGCTCGGCGCACTGGCGCACGTAGCCCACGCTCCAGGCCACCGAGTTCGAGCGCAGGCACACCGTCAGGTTGGCGTCGTTGGGGCCGGCGAAGGCGTCGAGTTCGCGCGCGCGGGCGACGACGTCGAGCATGTCGGGGAAGTCGGGCGCGGCACCGATGGCGTCGGCGAAGGCCTGGATCTTCTGCACGAACTCGGAGTACTCGATCTCGTTGAGCGCGCCGCTGCGGTTGGCCAGCTGCACGCCGGCCTGCAGCTCGCCGTAGCGGGTGTTGGCCGCGGGCGCCTCCCAGTCGCCGCTGTCCACGCTCAGCCCCTCGACGTGGAAGGGCTTGGCGCCCGCGCGGCGCGTGGACGGCAGGTGCGCGAGCACGGTCTCGCCGCTGACCGGCGCCTCCACGGCCAGGGTGGCCACCGCATCGATCAGCGGGTCGATGCGCGCGCCGCGCCGCAGCGCGGTCGCGGCCGGGCGCGCCGGGTCCGCGCCCAGCGCACCGAGCGTGGGCTCGACGCGTTCCTCCGTGGCCGGCGCCGCTGCCGGCACCGCCTTGCGCGGCGCCGCCCGGCGGGCCGTCCACCAGCCGTGCACCGCCAGCCCCGCCAGCACCGCCAGCGCGACCAGCACCAGTGCCGCGGTGAGGTTCATCACGCGGCTTCAGCCATCGTGACCGCGGCATCCATGTCCACCGCCACGATGCGCGAGACGCCCTGCTCCTGCATCGTCACGCCGATCAGCTGCTCGGCCATCTCCATCGCGATCTTGTTGTGGCTGATGAAGAGGAACTGGGTCGCGGCGCTCATCTCGGTGACGAGCTTGGCATAGCGCTCGGTGTTGGCATCGTCCAGCGGCGCGTCCACCTCGTCGAGCAGGCAGAACGGCGCCGGGTTGAGCTGGAAGATCGCGAACACCAGCGCGATGGCGGTGAGCGCCTTCTCGCCGCCGGACAGCAGGTGGATGGTGCTGTTCTTCTTGCCGGGCGGCTGCGCCATCACCTGCACGCCGGCGTCGAGGATCTCGTCGCCGGTCATCACGAGCCTGGCGGTGCCGCCGCCGAACAGCACCGGGAACATGCGGCCGAACTGCTCGTTGACCTGGTTGAAGGTCTGCGCCAGCAGCTCGCGCGTCTCGCTGTCGATCTTCTTGATCGCGCCCTCGAGCGTGGCGATGGCGTCGCGCAGGTCGGCGTTCTGCGCGTCGAGGAACTGCTTGCGCTCGCGCGAGCTGGTCAGCTCCTCGAGCGCCGCCAGGTTGACGGCACCCAGCGCCGCGATGTCGCCCTGGATGCGGTCGATCTGGCCCTGCAGGCCCTGCAGGCGCACGCTGCCCGCTTCGATCGACTGCGCCAGCACGGCCAGGTCGACATGGGCGGCCGCGAGCTGCTCGAGGTATTGCGCGCCGCCCAGCGAGGCCGCCTGCTCCTCGAGCTGCAGCTTGGTGATCCGCTCGCGCAGCGGGTCGAGCGCGCGCTCCAGCCCGAGGCGCTGCTCGTCGAAGCCGCGCAGCTTGGACGACAGGTCGTCGTACTGGCTGCGCGCGGCCGCCAGCGCAGCCTCGCGCTCGAGCTTGAGCGCCAGCGCGGTCTGCAGCCCGGCCTGCGCGGCCGCGTCGTCGAGCGAGGCCAGCTCCTCGCGCAGCTGCGCCGCGGCCTGGGCATTGGCCTGCACCTGCTGCGCGGCGGTCTCGATCGAGCGCTGCAGTTCGCCGCGGCGGGCCGTCAGCGTGCGCGAGTGGAACTGCGACTCCTGCGCCCGGCGCTCGAGCGCCCGGCCCTGCTCGCGCGCCTCGGCCAGGCGCCGCTCGGCGGCAATCACCGCCTCGTCGAGCTCGGCATGGCGCTCCTGCGTGCTGGCCAGCTGCAGGTCCAGCTCCTCGAAGCGTGCGTCGCCGGTGGCACGGCGCTCGGCCAGCGCCTCGAGCTGGGCGTCGATCTCGCCCAGTTCCTCGTCGAGCTGCGCGCTGCGCGCCGACGTGGCCTCGGCCTGCTGCGTCAGGCGCAGCAGTTCGACCTGCAGCTGATGGGCGCGCGTCTGCGCCTCGGCGGCCTCGCGCCGCACGCCGGCCAGCCTGAGCGAGGCCTCGGTGTAGGCCGCCTCGCAGCGCACCAGGGCGCTGCGCGCCTCCTCGGCGATGAGGCCCTGGCCGCGCAGCTGGCGCTCGAGGTTCTCGATCTCCTGCGCGCGCGCCAGCATGCCGGCCTGCTCGGAGTCCGGCGCGTAGAAGGCCACGGCGAACTGCGACACCGCGTGGCCCTCGCGGGTCATGATGACCTCGCCGTGCGTGAGCTTGCCGCGGTGGGCCAGCGCCTCGTCGAAGCCGGCGGCGGTGTAGACGCCTTCGAGCCAGTCGTTGAGCAGGGCCTTCAGGCCCGCGTCGCCCAGGCGCAGCAGGTCCGACAGGCGCGGCAGCGTCTGGTGCGTGCCGGCGATCGCCGCGGCCGGCCGCGTGTAGAAGGCCAGCTTGGCCGGCGGCGCGTCGTCGGCGAAGGCACGCACGGTCTCGACGCGCCCCACTTCAAGCGCATTGAGCCGTTCGCGCAACGCGGCCTCGAGCGCCGTCTCCCAGCCCGCCTCGATGTGCACCTGGGTCCACAGGCCCTGCAGCGTGTCCAGCCCATGCCGCGCCAGCCAGGGCTTGAGCTTGCCCTCGGTCTGCACCTTGGCCTGCAGCGCCTTGAGCGCCTCCAGGCGCGCCGACAGGTCGGCCTGCTTCGCGGCCTCGCGATTGGCGGCCTCCTGCAGGCCGCGGCGCTGTTGGTCGAGCGCGGGTACTTCGTCGGTGAGCGCGTGCAGCCGTGCATCGGCCTCCTGCCGGGTGGCATCGGCCGCCGCGCTGCGCGACTTCAGTTCCGCCAGGCGCGCCGCGTCGGGCGCGGCCAGGCCCTGGCGCTCGCCGGCCAGGCGCTCGCGCCGGGCCTTCAGGCCGCGCGCCTGCTCGTCGATGTTGCGGCTGTCGGCGGCCAGCAGCTGGATCTGCTGCTGCACCTCGGCGACCTTGGTGCGCTGCTCGTGGCTGCGGGCCTGTGCGGCGCGCAGCGCGTCCTGGAACGTCGGCAGCTGCAGGCCGTGGTCCTCCGCCTGGGCGGCCAGGGTGGTGGCCTCCTCGTCGGCGGCGGCGATCTGCCCGGCGATCGACTCGAGCTCCTCGCTCGCCTCGGCGCTGCGCTGCTGCCACGTCGCGTCCTGCGCGGCGAGTTCGGCGATGCGCTGCTCGACGCGCGTGCGGCTGTCGACCACGTAGCGGATGCGCTCCTCCAGACGGCTCGCCTCCAGCGAGGCCTCGGCCAGCGCGCCCTGGGCGACGTGCAGCGCGTCACCCGACTGGTAGTGCGCCTGGCGTACCGTCTCGAGCTCGGCCTCCACCGCGCGCAGCTGGGCGATCTTCTCCTCCAGCGCGGTGTGGGCCTGCGCCACCGCCTGCTTGACGCGCTCTTCCTCCTTGGCCGCGTCGCGGTGCTTGAGGAACCACAGCTGGTGCAGCTTGAGCGTGCCCTCGTCCTGCAGCGCACGGTACTGCTGCGCCACTTCGGCCTGCTTCTCGAGCTTGTCGAGGTTGGCGTTGAGCTCGCGCAGGATGTCCTCGACGCGGGTCAGGTTCTCGTGCGTGTCCTTGAGGCGGTTTTCCGTCTCGCGACGGCGCTCCTTGTACTTGGACACCCCCGCGGCTTCCTCGAGGAACAGGCGCAGCTCCTCGGGCTTGCTCTCGATGATGCGGCTGATCGTGCCCTGGCCGATGATGGCGTAGGCGCGCGGGCCCAGGCCGGTGCCGAGGAACACGTCCTGCACGTCGCGCCGCCGCACCGGCTGGTTGTTGATGTAGTAGCTGGACGTGCCGTCGCGCGTCACCACGCGCTTGACGGCGATCTCGCTGAACTGGTTCCACTGCCCGCCGGCGCGCGCCAGCGTGTTGTCGAACACCAGTTCGACCGAGGCCCGGCTGGCCGGCTTGCGCTGGCCGCTGCCGTTGAAGATCACGTCCTGCATCGACTCGCCGCGCAGCTCGCTGGCCTTGCTCTCGCCGAGCACCCAGCGCACGGCGTCGATGATGTTGGACTTGCCGCAGCCGTTGGGACCGACGACGCCGACCAGCTGGCCGGGCAATTGGAAGGTGGTCGGCTCGGCGAAGGACTTGAAGCCCGAGAGCTTGATCGAGGTGAGGCGCATCGGGGGAACGGGGGCGGCTGGAAACGAAGACGCCGACGCGTCGGTCGGCGTTGCTGGAATGCCACTTCATGATAGCGCGCACCCTCCGCACAGCGCCGTCAAGCGTTAGGCTGCGCGCCGGGCGCCCGACCGTGCATTACGACCTCACGCCGGCGCGGGGGCTGCCGACAATCCACGACCATGCCCGTCATCGCGATCGTCAACCCCAAGGGCGGCAGCGGCAAGAGCACGCTGGCGACCCACCTCGCCGGCCATGCCGCGCGCCAGGGCCTGCCGGTGATGCTGGGCGACATCGACCGCCAGCGCTCGACCGTGCTGTGGCTGCGCCGGCGCACGATGGAGCCGCTGGCGCGCGGCGCGCCGATCGTGAGCTGGGTCACCGACCCGCGCAACCTGCTGCGCCCGCCGAGCGGCGTCAGCCACGTCGTGCTCGACACGCCGGGCGGCCTGCGCGGCTTCGAGCTGGCGCGCGTGGTGATGACGGCCGACGCGCTGCTGATGCCGGTGTGCGATTCGGCCTTCGACCGCGACGCCGCCAAGCAGGCCTGGGCCGAGTTGCAGACCCACCCGCGCGTCGTGAGCGGGCGCTGCCGCGTCGCCATCGTCGGCATGCGCATCGACGCGCGCACGCGCGCCGAAGCGACGCTGCGCGCCTGGGCCGAGGCCATCGAAGCCCCCTTCATCGGCGTGCTGCGCGACACCCAGGGCTA
>DASTJE010000015.1:0-2433 GCA_035716845.1 Burkholderiaceae bacterium | reverse complement strand
ACGCACTCCTGCACCGCCAGCAGCAGCTTGGCCACCATGTGCCAGTAGACGCAGCCCAGGCCCTCGTAGCCGAACATCGTGCCCGAGCGGCCGGTGAACTCGCGGTGCCGCAGCACGCGCTCGTAGGCGGCCGCGAGCGCCGGCAGGTCGGCGCCGAGGTCGGCCGCCGCCGATTCGAGGTCGTCGCGGTTGGCGAGCGCGGGCGCGAAGCGCACGCTGCCGTCGGTCTGCACCTGCAGCACGTCGCTGCGCCCGGCCGCCAGCAGGCGCTGCACCACGGGCAACGCGAGCGCCTCGGCGTCGAGCCGGTTGCGCTCGAGGAACCCCGGCAAGGCGCGGTCGGGGTAGAGCAGGAAGGTGCCGTGGCGTGCGCTGTACAGCGGGCTGGCGAACAGCGCCTCGAGCAGGCGCAGCGCCTCGGCCGGCGACAGCAGGCCGCACGACAGCAGCGCGACCTGGCCCTCGAGCATCGGGTACAGCGGCGCCACCGCGGCGCGGCCCGCACCGAACGTGACCAGGTTGTAGCTGTCGTAAAGACCGTCGTCGCGCCGGCAGCGCCGCAGGCTGGCATCGACCAGCGGCAGCAGGTCGCGCGCCAGTGCGGCGAGCAGCCCGGCGGGCGCCTGCGCGGGCTCGCGCCCGGCCGCGCCGCGGTAGGCCTCGCCGCGCCAGGCGTCGAGCAGGGCACCGGCGCCGTCGAGGAAGGCGCGGCGGCCGGCATCGTCGTCCACCGCCGACGCCGGCGTGGCCCGCACCAGGGCCTGGAAGCGCTGCAGCGCCTCGAGCGTGGCGGCCGCGCAGGCGAACGCACGCTGCGCGGCCGGCAGATCGGCCAGGAAGGTGAGGAAGCGGCGCAGGTAGGCCAGCGTGACGACCGACAGGCCGTTGCCGACCAGCGCGTTGTTGGCGTCGTTCCACTCGGGGCGCTGGGTGTGCAGCCACAGGCCGCCGCCGGGCACCAGGCTGCCAGCCTTGGCCAGCACGATGATGGCCAGCTTCTCGCCCAGCGTGGCCAGCACCGGTTCGCCCCGCGCGTCGCACACCAGCAGCCCGTCGCTGCCGATCCGCGCGGCGCGCTCGTGCGCCGCGCGGTGTGCCGCGTGGTCGAAGCGCAGCGTGGCCTTGGGCTGCGCCACCTGCTCGGCGTGCGGCTTCAGGCGGTACGGCACGTCGGCGAAGCCGAACAGCGCGCGGTCCCAGAAATCCGCCAGCAACGCTGGATCGCGCGAGTGCGCCGCCTCCATCAGCTTGAGCAGGTAGATGACCTGGTGGTCGCCCCAGTAGCCGATGTGGCTCCAGGGGTCGGCAGGGTCCTCCACCTCCCAGTCGATGCCGTCGCGTGCAATGCGGTAGGGGTTGTAGCCGTCGGGCGTCATTGCACCGAGGAAGACCGCGATCATCGAGCCGACATAGCCCGGCTCGCTGGGCACGAGCGCCTCCCAGTTCTGGAAGATGTCGCGCCAGTTGCCCTCGTAGTTCACCAGGCGTCGCCCGTCCTCGCCGCGCACGCGCACGGTGAAGCGGTTCCACGGACGGCTCGGGTCGCCATGGCGCCGGCTGAAGGTCAGCGGCAGGTAGCCGAGCACCAGGCGTTCGGCCTGCGGGCTCAGGGATCGCGCGGCAGCCAGCGCCGCCTCGCGGTCGAGCACCACCGGCGCGTCGGCCAGGGCGCGCGCCAGGGCCTCGCCGGTGGCGCGGTGGCGATGGCGCGCGAACGCGAGCAGGTCGTCGCGGTCGAAGCGCGTGCCGTCGACGAACACACCGCCGCGCATGATGTTGAACAGCACGTTGGCGCGGTGGTGCGCCGCGGCCATCGTGCGGCCCGAGGCCTGGAAGGCGTCGGCGCGCGCCAGCAGCTCGTCCAGCCCCGCCGTGTTGTGCTTGCGCGCGTCGGCGATTTCCGCCGGCGTGCCGCCGCCGGCCTCGAGCCGTCGGGCCAGTTCGAAGGCCTGCACCTGCGACAGCGGCGCGTCGATCACCTGGTGCCACTCCAGTGCGGCCGGACCGACCGCGGCCTCGAACGCGACCAGGAAGGCGCCCCGGCGACCGCGCGCCAAGGGCTCGGCCTCGACGCGCTCGCCGCGGCCGAAGGCCTCGACCTGCGCCGCCGACAGCAGCGTACGGGTGCCGGGCGGCACGCCGGCGTGCCAGGCCGCCAGTGCGTGGAACGATTCCTTCGGCTCGGCGCGGTCCCAGATCTGCGCGTACAGCGTGAACAGGCCGAGGCGGCCAGCGGCCTGCAGCTCGTTCCACTTGTAGGCGTCCGTCAGGCTGCTCATGCGGGTGGAGAGCTCGACGCCCACGCCGGGCGGGATCAGGTTGAGCACGCCGTCGAGCACGCGCACGCGCACCGGACCTTTCGGCGCGGAGAGCCGCGCGCTGCGCACCAGGCCCAGGCCGGCGGCGGTGAACCACTCGTACTCGAAGGCCAGC
>DASTJE010000014.1:0-50388 GCA_035716845.1 Burkholderiaceae bacterium | reverse complement strand
GCCTCGCGCCGGCCGAGCGCGAAGAACACCAGCGCCACCACCGAGGCGGTGGCGAACAGCAGCTTCTGCATCAGCTTGGTGGCCTTGTCGTCGGCGGTGGCGCCGTAGTTGCGCGTGGTGGCCACCTCCACGTCGGCCGGGATCACCGTGTTGCGCAGGCTGGCCATGCGCGCCACCAGCGCGTCGGCCACGTCGATCGCGTTCTCGCCGGGCTTCTTGGTGATGGCGATCGTCACCGCCGGAACCTCGGCCGGGCTGCGGCCACCCACGCCGTGCCACACGTAGTGCGCAGGCGGCAGCGGACCGTCGCGCACCGTGGCCACGTCGGACAGGAACACCGGGCGCCCATTGGCCACGCCCACCACCAGCTCGCCCACCTCCTGCGCATCGCGCAGGAAGGGCCCGGACTCGATGGCCACGCTGCGGTCGCCGCCCAGCAGCTCGCCCACCGGCGCGCCGAGGTTGGCGCTGTGCAGCGCGCGCCGCAGGTCGTCGACCGTCACGCCCGAGCCGGCCAGGCGCTGCGGGTCGATCTCCACGCGCACCGCGCGCCCCGGGCCGCCGATCGTGCGCACCTCGCGCGTGCCGGGCACGCGCTTCAGGTCGGCCTCGACGCTGTGTGCCACGCGTTCGAGGTCGAAGGCGTTGCCCTCGGCCTGGCGCGAGTAGAGCGTGAAGCTGACGATGGGCACGTCGTCGATGCCCTTGGGCTTGATGATCGGCTCGCCCACGCCGAGGCCGGCGGGCAGCCAGTCGGCGTTGGAGTGCACGGTGTCGTACAGGCGCACCAGGGCCTCGGTGCGCGGCACGCCGACCTTGAACTGCACGGTGATCATCGCCAGGCCCGGGCGCGACACCGACATCACGTGCTCGATGCCCACGATCTGCGACAGCACCTGCTCGGCCGGCGTGGCCACCATCTGCTCGACATCGCGCACCGCGGCGCCGGGGAAGGGCACGATGACGTTGGCCATCGTGACGTTGATCTGCGGCTCCTCCTCGCGCGGCGTGACGAACACGGCGAACAGGCCGAGCAGGAAGGCCACCAGCGCCAGCAGCGGCGTGATCTGCGCCGACTGGAAGGCCGCGGCGATGCGGCCCGAGACGCCCATCGGCGAGGGATGCGCGGGGGACGTGTTCATCGCAACGGCCTCACTGCATGCGCGCGGCGGCCTGCGGGTCGGCCACCACGCGCTCGCCGGCGGCCAGGCCGGTCAGCACCTCGACGCGCTGGCCGTCGCTGCGGCCCAGGCGCACCTGGCGCAGCAGTGCGCGGCCCTGGGCGTCGAGCACGTACAGGCCGGTCATCTCGGTGCGCCGCACCACGGCCGCCAGCGGCACCCAGGGGCGCGCGGCGCGGCCGGCGTCGCCTTCTGCGGCCGCGGGCAGCCACAGGCGCGCGAACTGGCCCGGCACCGGGCCCTTGAGGCCGGGCGCCAGCTCGGCACGCACCGTCACCGTGTGCGTGCCGGCGTCGGCAGCCGGCAGCACCTGCACGCCGGCGGGCGGCTGCAGGCGCTGCGCGGCCGGCAGCATCGGCAGCTCGACGCGCACGGCAGCGCCGTTGGCGGCCTTCGCGTCGGCGGCCGCGGCGACGCGATCGGCCACCGACTGCGGCACCGCTGCGGCCACGCGCAGCGCCGACGGGTCGTACAGCGTGACCAGCGCGCGCCCCGGCAGCGCCATGTCGCCCAGCGTGACCGGCACCTCGGAGACGACGCCGGCATAGGGCGCACGCACCGTGTAGAAGCCCGACTGCGTGAGCGCGGCGCCGGCCTGGGCGATGGTGGCGCTGGCCTGGGCCTGCGCGGCGCGGTGCTCGGCCTGTGCGCGGTCGAGCGCGGCCTGGCTGATGAAGCGGTCGTCGAAGAGCTTCTTCTGGCGCTCGAAGTCGCGCGTGGCCACCTCGAGCGCGGCCTTCGCGGCCTGCACCTGGGCCTGGCTGGCGGCGGCGCTCTGCTCGGCGGCGCGCGCGTCGATCTGCACCAGCACCTGGCCGGCGCTCACGCGGTCGCCGGCCTTCACGGCGAGCTTGACGATGGCGCCGGGCACCTGCGCGGCGAGCGTGGTCTGGCGTACGGCTTCGACGACCCCGTCGAAGGCGCTGGTGGCGGCGCCCCCGGTGCCCTGCGCGGGCACGGTGGCCAGCGGTGGCACGTTCGGGGCGGGCGCGGCCTGGGCAGCGAGGGCGGCGGCGAGCAGCACGCCGGCGAGCGGTACGGAGCGGTGCAGCGATGTCATGTCGGGTTGGACCCAGGGATGGACAGCGGGTTCGGATGGATCTATTATTTGCGCAATCACGCAAAAATGCAAGCGCACAAGACTTGAGGCATCATGGCGGCTCAGCGAACGCCACCCTGTCCCCTGATGGAAAACCTGCCGCCCGAGGCGCTGCAACAGGTCGCCGCCTACTTCCAGGCCTTGTCCGAGCCGACGCGCCTGCAGATCCTCAATCTGCTGCGGCGCGAGGAGAAGAGCGTCGGCGAGATCGCCGCGGCCACCGGCTACTCGGCGGCCAACGTCTCGCGCCACCTCGCGTTGCTGGCGCAGCACGGCCTGCTGGCGCGCGAGACGCGCGGCACCAGCGCCTATTACCGCATCGCCGACCCGTCGATCTACAAGCTGTGCGACCTGGTGTGCGACAACATCGGCCGCCGCTTCGAAAGCGTGGCCATGCAGCGCGCGGCCTTCCTGCCGCCGGCACCGCGCAAGCGCGGCGCCGGCGCGCGCTGACGCGCCGCGCGAGGCCGCGGCCCGGCCTTCAGCGTTCGAGCCGCCAGAGCTCGCCGTCCGGCCCGTCGGTGAGCACGTAGAGCCAGCCGTCCGGGCCCTGACGCACGTCGCGCAGGCGTGCCCGTCCCTGCAGGTGGGCGTGCTCGGCCACGACGCGGTGGCCGTCCAGTTCGAGGCGGACCAGCTTCTGCCCGCGCAACGCGCCGAGGAAAAGCTGGCCCTTCCAGCCCGGGTAGCGGTCGCTGGTCAGGAAGGCCAGGCCCGACGGCGCGATCGACGTCGGCACCCAATGCGCCAGCGGCGGCGCGACATCGGCCCGCGCGGTGCCTTCGCCGATCGCCGTGCCGAGCCCGTAGTTGCGGCCGGTGGTGATCACGGGCCAGCCGTGGTTGGCACCGGCGGCCGGCAGGTTCAGCTCGTCGCCTCCCTGGGGCCCGTGCTCGGTGGCCCACAGGGCGCCGCTGCGCGGATCGATCGCCGCGCCCTGGACGTTGCGGTGTCCGTAGCTCCAGATCTCGCCGCGCGCGCCGGCGCGCGCGGCGAAGGGGTTGTCGCGCGGCACGCGGCCGTCGTCCTCCAGCCGCACGATCTTGCCCAGGTGGTTCGACAGGTCCTGCGCGTCGTCCTTGCGGTGGAAGCGGTCACCCAGGCCGACGAACAGCCGGCCGTCCGGTGCGAACGCGAGGCGCGAGCCGAAGTGGTTGCCGCCGCTCACCTTGGGCTGCTGGCGGAAGATCACCTGCACCTCCTGCAGGCGGTTGGCCGCGAGGTCGAGGCGGCCGCGGGCCACGGCGGTCCCCGCGCCGCCCTCGCCGGCCTCCGCGTAGCTCCAGTAGACCCAGCCGTTCTGCGCGAAGCGCGGATGCAGGGCGACGTCGAGCAGGCCGCCCTGGCCACCGGCGGCGACGGCCGGCAGGCCGGCCAGCGGCGCGCGCAGGGTGCCGTCGGCCTCCACGACCCGCATGCGCCCGGGGCGTTCGGTCACCAGCAGGCGACCCTCCGGCAGGAAGGCGAAGGCCCAGGCGGACTGCAGGCCGCGCGCCACGGTCACGGGGCGCAGGTCCTGCGCCTGCACCGGCAGGGCCGGGAGCAGCCACAGGCCGGCCAGTCCCAGGGTGGCGAGGGTCAGACGCAGGTGCCCGATCATGCGCCGGATTCTGTGGGCGCACGCACGTCCCTGCGCGCCCTGGGGTCGCTGGCTCAGGCCGACGAGCGCTGCCCCGCGACCAGGCGCGCCGCGTACTCGGCGGCCTCCACCAGGCTGTCGGCGCTGGCGATGCCGCGGCCGGCGATGTCGAAGGCGGTGCCGTGGTCCACCGAGGTGCGCAGGATCGGCAGGCCGAGCGTGATGTTGACGCCGCTGATGGCCTGCCAGCGCCCGCTCGCCGCGTCGACGTGGAAGCCCAGCAGCTTGACCGGGATGTGCCCCTGGTCGTGGAACATCGCCACCACCGCGTCGAACTGGCCGGCGCGCAGCTTGATGAACACGGTGTCGCCTGGCACCGGGCCGGTGATGTCCACGCCGCGCGCCGCGTACTCGCGGATCACTGGCGCGATGAGCTCGTCGTCCTCCTTGCCGATCACGCCGCCTTCGCCGGCGTGCGGATTGAGCGCCGCCACCGCCAGGCGCGGCCGCTCGAAGCCCAGGCGCTGCAGCGCGTCGAGCGTCACGTCGAACACGCGCCGCAGCCGCTGCGGCGTCACGCGCCGCGGCACGTCCGCCAGCGCGCAGTGCGTCGTCACGTGCGAGACGCGCATGTTGTCGTGCGCCAGCATCATCACCGCATCGCGCTGGCCCGTCAGGTGCGCCAGCAGCTCGGTGTGGCCCTCGAACGCATGGCCGGCCAGGTGCAGCGCCTCCTTGGACAGGGGCGCCGTGACGATGGCGTCGGCCTCGCCGCCTTGCACCAGAGCGACCGCGCGCGCCACCGCGCGGTAGGCCCACTCGCCGCCCGCCGCGGCGACGCGACCGGTGACCACCGGCGCCTCGACCGGACCGACGTCCACCATGCGGTAGCGCGGCGCGTCCGGCAGCGCGAGCTGGCGTTCCGCCTGCTGCATCGCCGCGGCGCTGCCGCACACCAGGAGTTCGTGGCGGCCTTGCAGCACGCGCGCGGCCTTGGCGATGATCTCGGGGCCGATCCCGGCGGGATCGCCCATCGTGACGGCAAGACGTGCGGGCATGCTGGGGTTTTCGTAGGGCGGGGCATCGATTCCCCGCGTGGACAGTGCGGCTATTCTCTCCGCCTGTCGATGTCCACCTCCCTCGAAGGTCACTTGCCGCCCCGGATCCGCCTGCTCGCCGACGACCTGACCGGCGCGCTCGACAGTGCCGCCGCCTTCGCGGGCGCGGTGCCCGTCTACCTCGATGAGCCCGGCGCGGACGACGCCCCCGTCAGCGCGGTGGCCACGGCCACGCGCGACGTGCCCCTGCTGGGGCTGCGCCGGCAACTGGCGCGCTCGCTGGCCTGGTTGCCGGGCGCCACGCTGGCGTTCAAGAAGGTGGACAGCCTGCTGCGCGGCAACACCTTCGCCGAATGCGCGCTCGCGGCGCGCGGCTTCGAGCGCGTGGTGTTCGCGCCGGCCTTCCCGGCGCAGGGGCGCGTCACGCTCGACGGGCGCGCCTGGGTGCGCCAGCCCGGCAGCACGGTCTTGCATCCGATCGGCCGCCAACCGGTGATCGACGCGCTGGCCGCCGCCGGCCTGACGGGGCCCGACGTGCCCGAGGTGTGGGTGCCCGACGTGCGCGACGATGCCGATCTGGACGCGGTCGCGGCGCTGGCGCGCGACCCGGCGTCGCGCCGCTGGCTGTGGTGCGGCAGTGCCGGCCTTGCACACGCCCTCGCGCGCAGCCTCGGGATGGCGGCGCGGCCCGCGCCGGTCGACGCCGTGGCGCCGCCGGTGTGGCTGGTGAGCGCGAGCCGCCACGAGGTGCTGCGCCGTCAGTGGGCGCGGCTGCTCGCCGAGCCGGCGGTGGCGCCGGCGGTCGAGGCCTTCGCGTTCGCCGCGGCGGAGCCGTTGAACCCGGCCCTGGCGGCCGCGCGCCTCGGCGAGCAGATGGACGCGCTGGTGGCGCGCCCGGCGCGTCCGGGCGCGCTCGTCGTGATCGGCGGCGACACGCTGCGCGCGCTGTGCGTGGCCAGCGCCGCCACGGCGCTGCTGTCCGAAGCCTCGCCGCGCCCGGGCTGGGGCCGCGCGCGCCTGGTCGGCGGGCGCTTCGACGGCCTGGTGTGCCACTCGCGCTCGGGCGCCTTCGGCACCGACGACGACCTGCTGGCGATGGTGCGCGAGGTCACCGGCACCTGAAGGCCGGTGGCCGGCCGCGCTACGCCGCAGCCGCTGCCTCGACCACCATCTGCAGCCGCTGCTGGCCCTGCCAATCGTCGAGGGCGAGGCGGAACGCCAGCCGCACGCGGTCGGGCAGCGGGTCGGCGTGGCCGAACCAGATCGCATCGCGCAGCTGGCCCTGGTGGCGCACGCGCAGCTTGAGGTGCTTGTCGCCCACCAGGCGCTGGCCGACCACCTCGACCTCGTCGCAGAACAGCGGCGGCTCGAAGGCCTGGCCCCACACCTGCGCATCGAGCGTGGCCACCGTCTCGGCGTTGAAGTACTCGAGCGCCAGCGGCCCGTCGGTCAGCAGGCGCCGCGTCAGCGTGGCCGCGTCGAGCCATTCGCGCGCCACCTGCTGCAGCGCCGCGTCGAAGGTGTCGAAGTGCTCCTCGTCGAGCGTGCAGCCGGCGGCCATCGCGTGGCCGCCGAAGCGCTTGAGCAGGCCGGGGTGGCGCTTGGCCACCAGGTCGAGCGCGTCGCGCAGGTGGAAGCCCGGGATCGAGCGCCCCGAGCCCTTGAGCGAGCCGTCCTGCGCCAGCGCGAACACGAAGGTCGGCCGGTGCAGGCGGTCCTTCAGCCGGCCCGCGACGATGCCCACCACGCCCTCGTGGAACTCGGGGTCGAACAGGGCCAGCGCGGGCGGCGGCGCGTCGGCCTCGTCGGGCATCAGGCATTCGAGCGCGGCCTCGGCCTGCTCGCGCATGCCGGCCTCGACCTCGCGCCGCTCGCGGTTGATGGCGTCGAGCTGCTGCGCCAGGTCGGCGGCGCGCGAGGGGTCGTCGGTGAGCAGGCATTCGATGCCCAGCGTCATGTCGGCCAGGCGGCCCGCGGCGTTGATGCGCGGCCCGAGCGCGAAGCCGAAGTCGAACGCCGCCGCGCGCCGCGGGTCGCGCCCCGCCACCGCGAACAGCGCCGCGAGACCGGGCTGCATCCGGCCGGCGCGGATGCGCTTCAGGCCCTGCGCCACCAGGCGCCGGTTGTTGGCGTCCAGGCGCACCACGTCGGCCACGGTGCCGAGTGCGACGAGGTCGAGCAGCGCGTCGAGCTTGGGCTGCGAGCCGGCATCAAAGCGGCCGCGTGCACGCAGCTCGGCGCGCAGCGCCAGCAGCACGTAGAACATCACGCCCACGCCGGCGACCGCCTTGCTCGGGAACGCGCAGCCGGGCTGGTTGGGGTTGACGATCACCGTGGCCTCGGGCAGCCGCACCGCGCCGTCGACCAGTGCCGGCAGGTGGTGGTCGGTGACGAGCACGTCCAGGCCCTGCGCGCGGGCGTGCGTCACGCCCTCGAAGCTGGCGATGCCGTTGTCCACCGTCACCAGCAGGTCGGGCCGTCCGCCCGCGTGGGCGAGCGCGAGCTCGACGATCGCCGGCGTGAGGCCGTAGCCGTGGATCGTGCGGTCGGGCACCACGTAGGCCAGCGTGCCGGGCGCCGCGCCCAGCATCGCCAGCCCGCGCAGGCCCACCGCGCAGGCGGTGGCGCCGTCGCAGTCGTAGTCGGCCACGATGCAGATGCGCTGTCGCGCCGCGATGGCGTCGGCCAGCAGGCGCGCCGCCTCGGCGGCGCCCTGCAGTTGCGACGGGCTCAGCAGGTGCGCGAGGGCGTCGTCGAGTTCCTCGGCGCGCGTCACGCCGCGGCCGGCGAACAGGCGTGCGAGCAGCGGGTGCACGCCGGCCTGCTCGAGCGCGAAGGCCACGCGCGGCGGCACGTCGCGCGTGTCCAGGCGCGGCGCGGCCGCCGTCACAGCGCCTCCAGCACGGCGCGCGCGCGGCCGCGCGGCGACACGAAGGCGCGCACCAGGCGCTGCCGCCACGACACCGCGCGTGCCTCGAAGGTGATGCTGCCGCGCTCGCCGCACAGCGTCAGCCGAGTGAAGTCGCGCGCGGCGACACGCTCGCGGTCGAGCGCGGCCCAGGCGGTGCGCCAGGCGGCCCAGTCCTCGGCCAGCGCCGGCGCGCGCAGGCGCTCGTCGAGCCGCACCTCGGCCGCTGCCTCGGCTTGCGCGACGCCGCAGCCCGAAAGCCAGAACGAGTTGACCGGCAGCTGCCCGCGCGCCTCGCGCTGGGCGTTGAGCGGGTGCGTGTGCCACAGCATCTGCACCTCGTTCTGCAGGCGCCGCAGCCATCGCGCCTCGCGCTGCGCCGGCAGCCAGGCGTCGACGTTGCGGCCCACCACGCGGTCGAGCGACGCGGTGGCCAGCGTGGCCAGCGACGCGTGCGCCGCATACCAGCGCAGCGGCGCGGCCCAGTGCAGGGCCACGCCCTCGCTCTCGAAGAGCGGGCGCGCGGCCTCGAACAGGGTGCGCGACTCGGCGCTGTCGAGGGCCAGTTCGCCCGGGTCGACCAGGTGCACCGCGTCGCGGCCCGCACGCCAGTGCACCGGCGTCAGCAGTCCCCAGGCCAGCGCGCCGACGTCCAGGCCGTCGGCCCGCGCCGCGCGCGCGGCCCAGGGCAGCGGCGCGTCGTCGGCCACCGCCCAGCCGAGCGCGCGGGCCAGCGCACGTTCGTGCGGCGGGTGCGGGGTGAAGGCGTCGGCGGACTCGTGCGCCGCCTGCGGGCCCGTGGCGGCCAGGGCATCGAGCCCCGGCAGGTCGAGCGTCGCCAGGGCCTCGCGGCCGGCCTCGGTGAGCGGCGCCGCGAAGGGAACGATCCAGTGCATGGCCGGCATTATCGGAAAGGGGCCTCGGGTACGATGCCGCCCGGCTCCCCTCCGCGCGCATGAACCCTCCCTACGAATGGCAGATCGGCTGGCGCTACGTGCGCGCCGGCCGCGTCGGGCGCCGCAACGGCTTCATCTCCTTCATCTCGGCGATCTCGATGGCCGGCATCGCGCTCGGCGTGGCCGCGCTGATCGTCGTGCTGTCGGTGATGAACGGCTTCCAGAAGGAGGTGCGCGACCGCATGCTGAGCGTGATCGCGCACGTCGAGCTGTTCGACCGCGACGGGGCCGCGCTGCCGGACTGGCGGGCCACCGCCGCGGCGGCGCGCGCGGCCGCGCCCGACCAGGTGCGCGGCGCGGCGCCCTTCGTGTCGGCCCAGGTGCTGGTGGCGCGCGGCGAGGACATGCGCGGCGCGCTGGTGCGCGGCATCGTGCCGGCCGAGGAGGCCAGCGTGACGCCGCTGGCCGCGCAGATGAAGGACGGCGCGTTCGCGCAGCTGCAGCCGGGGGCGTGGAAGGTGGTGCTGGGCATCGAGCTGGCGCGCCAGCTCGGCGTGCGTGCGGGCGACGCGGTGACGCTGGTGGCGCCCGGCGGGCAGGTCACGCCGGCCGGCGTGGTGCCGCGCCTGAAGCAGTTCACGCTCGCCGGCACCTTCGACAGCGGGCACTACGAGTACGACAGCGCCTACGCGCTGATCCACCTCGACGACGCGGCGCGCCTGTTCCGCACCGACGGGCCCACCGGCGTGCAGCTCAAGCTGGCCGACCTGCACCAGGCGCGCGAGGTGGCGGCACGCATCGCCGTGGCGCAGCCGGCGAACGTGAGCGTGCGCGACTGGACGCGCACCAACCGCAACTGGTTCGACGCGGTGCAGCTCGAGAAGCGCCTGATGTTCATCATCCTGACGCTGATCGTCGCGGTGGCGGCGTTCAACCTGGTGAGCACGCTGGTGATGACGGTCACCGACAAGCGCGCCGACATCGCCATCCTGCGCACGCTGGGCGCGAGCCCGCGCTCGGTGATGGGCATCTTCGTGGTGCAGGGCGCGCTGGCGGGCATCGTCGGCACCGCCGCCGGCGTCGTGCTCGGCCTGGCGCTGGCCTTCAACATCGATGTGCTGGTGCCGGCGCTGGAGCGTGCGCTGCACACCAGCTTCCTGCCGGCCAGCGTGTACGTGATCAGCCGCATGCCCAGCGACCCGCAATGGGCCGACGTCGTGCCGATCGGCCTGATCTCGCTGGCGCTGGCCTTCGTGGCCACGCTCTACCCGAGCTGGCGCGCCAGCCGCGTCAACCCGGCCGAGGCGCTGCGCTATGAGTGAGGCGCGCGAGGCCGTGTCGCCGGTGCTGGCCTGCGAGGGCCTGCGCAAGCGCTTCCACGAAGGCGACCTCGACGTCGAGGTGCTGCGCGGCGTGGACCTGGCGGTGCATGCGGGCGAGACGCTGGCCATCGTCGGCGCCTCGGGCTCGGGCAAGAGCACGCTGCTGCACCTGCTGGGCGGGCTCGACGCCCCCACGGCCGGCCGCGTGACGCTGGCCGGGCGCGACTTCGCGGCGCTGGGCGGTGCCGCGCAGGGCGCGTGGCGCAACCGCCACCTCGGCTTCGTCTACCAGTTCCACCACCTGCTGCCGGAGTTCAGCGCGCTCGACAACGTGGCGATGCCGCTGCGCATCCGCCGCGAGGCGCCGGCGGCGGCGCGCGCCGCCGCCGCCGAGACGCTGGCCCAGGTGGGGCTGGCCGCGCGCGTGCAGCACCGCCCGTCGGAGCTCTCGGGCGGCGAGCGCCAGCGCGTGGCGATCGCGCGCGCGCTGGTCACGCGGCCGGCCTGCGTGCTGGCCGACGAGCCCACCGGCAACCTCGACCGCGAGACCGCCGACGGCGTGTTCCGCCTGATGCTCGACCTGGCGCGCGAGCGCGGCACGGCCTTCGTGCTGGTGACGCACGACGAGCAGCTCGCCGCGCGCTGCGGCCGCATGCTGCGGCTGGCGCAGGGCGTGCTCGGCTGACGCGTCAGGCCAGCTCGAACACCACGCGCAGCACGCCCGGCCCCTCGGGCGAGCGCTCGACGCGCGCCCCGAGCCGCGCCGCCAGCGTGAGCATGCCGCGGTTGTCCGCCATCACGTCGCCGAGCAGCCGGCGCACCCCCTCGCGCGCGGCATGGTCCATCAGGCGGCGCAGCAGTTCGCGCCCGAGCCCGGCACCCTGCCACGCGTCCGCGACCGCGATGCCGAACTCCGCGCTGTCGGCCTCGGCGTCGCTGCGCACGTAGCGCGCGTCGGCCACCCACACCGGCCCGCGCGGGTCGACGATCGACTCGGCCACGATGGCCACGTGACGCTCGTGGTCCACCTCGGTCATCGCGCGCAGCAGCGCCGGCGGCAGCTCGCGCAGCCCGAAGTGGAAGCGGCGCAGCCGCGAGGCGGGCGACAGCCCGCGCACGAAGGTCTGCGCGGCGTCGCCGTCGAAGGCCAGCACCGGCCGCACGACGACGACGCGCCCGTCGGGCAGGGCGATGCGGTCGATCAGCGCGCTGGGGAAGCGCGCGCGCCGCGCCGCGGCCGCAGGAACGACCGGCGCTCGCGCGGCCATGGCCGGCGCGTCCTTCACGCGGCAGCCCGGTCGCGCCGGCCGAGGCTGACGCGCGCGTGGTCGCCCAGCGGCTGCAGCAGCGCGTGGCGGCGCGCCGGCAGGTCGATGCACTGGCCGCCTTCGAGCACATGGTCGTCGGCCTCGCCGTCCACGGTGAGCCAGACGGTGCCGTGGTGCACGCACAGGCGGCCGGCCGGGCCCGAGGGCCAGTGCAGGAACTGATCGGCGGCCAGGTCGGCCGCGGTGACGGCGGGGGAGCGCAGGGCGTGCATCGCAGGGTTCCTTTCGCATGCGTAGGTTGCATGATTGGCGGGCTTCCCTCGGCACCGCCTGCGGCACATAATCCCTCAGCGAATGGGTGCGGACAAACGATCTTTTCGCATCCTTGACATTCCGCCAGCGCATGCAAAAACCGCTCGACCGCCTGCCCCCGCTGGACCTGCTGGCCACCTTCGAGGCGGCCGCGCGGCACCTGTCGTTCACCCGGGCCGCGGCCGAGCGCTTCGTGACGCAGTCGGCCGTGAGCCGGCAGATCCGCGCGCTGGAGGACGAGCTGGGCGTGCCGCTGTTCGAGCGCCGCCACCGGGCGCTGCGCCTCACCGAGGGCGGCGCGCGCCTGTTCGGCACCTGCACCGCCGTGCTCGGCCAGTTGCGCGGCACGGTGCGCGAGCTGCGCGCGCCGACGCGGCGCGAGGTGCTGTCGCTGACCACCACGCCGGGGCTCGCCGCGTTCTGGCTCATCCCGCGCCTGCCGGGGTTCACGCGCGAGCATCCCGGCATCGACGTGCGCCTCGACGCCAGCTTCGAGATGCGGCAACTGGCCGCCGACGGCTTCGACCTGGCGATCCGCTACGCGCGCGTCGGCGCGGTGCGCGGCGAGTCGCTGTTCCACGAGGCGGCGATGCCGGTGTGCAGCCCGCGCCTGCTGCGCCGGCTGCCGCTGGCGCGCCCCGAGGACCTCGCGGCGCACACGCTCCTGCAGCTCAACCCGAGCGTCACCGGCGGCGCACCGGTGGAGTGGGAGCCCTGGCTGCAGGCCACCGGGCTGGCCGGGCTGGAGCCCGCCGCGCGGCTGTCCTTCTCGAGCTACAGCGACGTCATCACCGCCACGCTGGCCGGGCAGGGCATCGCGATGGGGCGCCGCCCGCTGGTCGACGATCTGGTGAAGAAACGTCAGTTGGTCGCCCCCTTCGGCGACAGCCGTTCGACGCAGCGCAGCTACGTGCTCGTGGTGGACCCCGCGGCGGGCGCGCGCCCCGCCGTGCGGGCCTTTGCGGCGTGGCTGCTCGCGCAGGCGCGGGGCGCGGCGGGGCCCGCGCCTGCGCGCCGCCGTTGAGGCGGCGTGCGGCTGCACACAGCGCGATCTGGTCTACTCGCGGCCATGAAACCCGAGCTTTCCGCGGCGCCGGCGGGCACGCTGCGTGCCCTGGTGTTCGACGTGTTCGGCACCCTGGTCGACTGGCGCGCCGGCGTGGCGCGCGAGCTGCGCCGCCACCTGCGGCTCGAGCCCGTCGAGGCCGAGGCGCTGGCCGACGCGTGGCGCGCCGAATACCAGCCGTCGATGGAAGCCGTTCGCGCCGGGCGCATCGCCTTCTGCAAGCTCGACCGCCTGCACCGGCGCAACCTGGACATCGTGCTCGAGCGCTTCGGTCACGATCCCGACGAGGCCGTGCGGTGCGAACTGACGCTGGCCTGGCACCGCCTGGACGCCTGGCCCGACGTGACGCCGGCGCTGGCCCGGCTGCGCGAGCGCTACTGGCTCGCGCCCTGCTCGAACGGCCACTTCGCGTTGATGGCCGCGCTGGCGCGGCGCAATGGCTGGCACTGGGACGCCCTGGCGGGGGCCGAGCTGGCACGCGACTACAAGCCCAAGGCGGTGGTCTATCAGGCGGCGGCGGCCGCCTTCGACTGCGCGCCGCACGAGGTGATGATGGTGGCTGCGCATTCGGACGACCTCGCCGCCGCGGCGGCGGCCGGCCTGCGCACCGGCTTCGTGGCGCGCCCGCACGAGCACGGACCGGGCCGCGGCGAGCGCGCCCCCGCGGTGCCGGTGGACGCCAGCGCGTCCGATCTGCAGGCGCTGGCCGACCGCTTGTTGGGCGATGGGCCGGGGGGCTGAAGTGGTCGGCGGGCCGGGCGGCGGCGCCGCGCTCACTCGCGGTGCGGCGTCACGCGCTGGCCGTTGACGAACGCCGCCCCGTCGCGCACCTCGATCAGGATCGGGCCGAAGCGGCTGGCCCACACGCAGCGCCACACGCCGTCCGCGGCCAGCGGCAGCGCGGCCTGCGCGGCGTTCTCGTCGCGCGGCAGCAGCAGCTCGGGGCGCAGCGGCGCGTTCATCGGCGGGCGCGGTGGGGGGTGTCAGAGCCAGGCCCAGACGCGCCGCA
The DNA here is from genome assembly GCA_035716845.1 of Burkholderiaceae bacterium. GTDB lineage: Bacteria > Pseudomonadota > Gammaproteobacteria > Burkholderiales > Burkholderiaceae_C > CADEEN01. The sequence goes on along the minus strand of DASTJE010000014.1, from coordinate 36,690 downwards.
GCCAGCGTGGCAGGCGGTCGGCGCGGGGGCGGTAGTGCTGGCGCAGCGTCAGGTCGGTCATGGCAGCCTCGGGCGGGGCGGTGTCGGGAGTGGAACTGTATATCCATACAGTATCCGGCGCAAGACCCACACCGCTCCGCGAGAATCGCCCGGTCATGCGCGACACCACCCTGCTCGGCCTGCTGCTGACGACGGTCGAAGCCGTCGCCACGGCGGCGTTCGCGCTGTCGGGCCTGCTCGAGGCGGCGCGCAAGCGCCTCGACGCGGTGGGCGTGTGCGTGGTGGCGGGGCTTGCCGCCTTCGGCGGCGGCACGCTGCGCGACGTGCTGCTCGACCGGCGGCCCTTCTTCTGGGTCGAGAACGCAACCTGGCTGTGGGCGCTGCTGGTGCTGTGCATCGCGGCGATGGCGCTGCTGCGCGCGCGCCACCTGGCCGTGACCGAGCGCGCGATGCAGTGGCCCGACGCGCTCGGCCTGGGCCTGTTCAGCGCCAGCGGCACGCAGCTGGCGCTGGCGCAGGATCTGCCGGCCATCGTGGCCGTGCTGATGGGCGTGGTGACCGCGGCCTTCGGCGGCGTGCTGCGCGACATCGTCTGCAACGAGATCCCGAGTGCGTTCAGCGATCACCGGCCGTACGCGGTATGCGCCTTCGTCGGCGGCTGGGTGCTGGTGGGCGCGCGTGCGGCCGGCGTGCCCGACGAGGCGGCGGTGCTGCTGGCCGCCGCCGTGGCCACGGGCTCGCGCGCGCTGGCCCTGGCCACCGACTATCGGCTGCCGGCCTGGATGGCCGGCGGCGAGCAAGACCGCTAGCGCGCCTGCTCGCTCGCCGCTCACGCGGCCACCACGGTCGCGCGAACAGGCCGCCGGTTCAGGCCGCGCCCGCCTCGAAGCCCTGCGGGTTCATCTGCTGCCAGCGCCAGCTGTCGGCGCACATGGCATCGAGGCTGCGCGTCGCGCGCCAGCCCAGCAGGCGCGCGGCCGCGGCCGGGTCGGCCCAGCAGGCGGCGACGTCGCCCGGGCGGCGTGCGGCCAGCGTGTACGGGACCGGCCGGCCGCTCGCGCGCTCGTAGGCGCGGATCACCTCGAGCACGCTGCAGCCGCGCCCGGTGCCGAGGTTGACGGTGAACGAGGCGCCGCCGTCGAGCAGGTGGCGCAGCGCCGCGACGTGCCCCTCGGCGAGGTCGCTGACGTGGATGTAGTCGCGCACGCCGGTGCCGTCGGGCGTGGGGTAGTCGCTGCCGAACACCTGCAGCCGCTCGCGCCGGCCCACCGCCACCTGGGCCACGTAGGGCATCAGGTTGTTGGGTGTGCCGCGCGGGTCCTCGCCGATCAGGCCGCTGTCGTGCGCGCCCACCGGGTTGAAGTAGCGCAGGCAGGCGGTGCGCCACGCCGGCTCGGCCACCTCGAGGTCGGCGAGCACGCGCTCGCCGATCAGCTTGGTCATGCCGTAGGGGCTGGTCGCGGAAAGCGGCGCGTCCTCGGTGATCGGCAGCCGCTCGGGCGTGCCGTACACCGTGGCGCTGGAGCTGAAGACGAAGCGGCCCACGCCATGGGCCCGCAGCGCCTCGCACACGGTGACGAGGCCGCCCACGTTGTTGCGGTAGTAGCGCAGCGGCTGCTGCGTCGATTCGCCCACCGCCTTCGCGGCGGCGAAGTGCACCACCGCGTCGATGTGCCGGCGCTGCAGCAGGCCGGCCATCGCGGCGGCGTCGCCGACGTCGGCGCGCTCGAACTCGGGGGCGCGGCTGCACAGGCGGCGCAGGCGCTCCAGCACCACCGGCGAGCTGTTGCTGAAGTCGTCCACGCCCACCACGTCGAAGCCCGCGGCGTCGAGCGCCACCCAGGTGTGCGAGCCGATGTAGCCGGCGGCGCCGGTGAGCAGGACGGTGGGCATGGGCGCGGTGTCTCCTCGCGGGGGCGGTGCAGCGCACATCTTCCCATGCCCCGCGAGGGGCGCCGTTCAACCCGCGGGGCGCTCGGCCAGCGCCTCGCAGCGCTGCGCGTCCAGCGGATGCCCGGCTTCGCGGAAGCGTTGCGCGGCGCGGGCGAACAGCGCCGCGGCCGCGGGAGGACCCTCGCCATGGGCCAGCGCCAGGTGGCCGCGCGCCTCGTCGTGCGCCGCGTGCCAGGCCGGCAGGCGCATCACGACGTCGGCCAGGTAGGCGGTCTGCGTGGCGTACTCGTCGGCCAGGTCGAGCCGGCGCGCGCGCGCCGCCGCGATCGTCGCCGGCACCGCGAAGGTGATGCGGCAGCCGGGGCAGGTCTCGAGCGGGCCGCGCACCGCCTCGCGCGCCTCGACCAGCGCGTGCAGTGCGCCCTCGACGCCGTCCGCCAGCGCGATGCGCGTGCCGTAGATGCGGTCGAGCAGGTGAAAGCCGATGTCGGTCTGGCGCGCCAGGTCGAGCGCTCCGTCGAGGCGGTCGCGCGCCTCGTCGAGACGGCCGCGGTGCATCGACACCTCGGCCAGGCGCTGCAGTGCGAAGGCCTCGCCGGTGGCGCCGCCGAAGGCGCGGTGCAGCCGCACGCCCTCGGCCAGGTCGGCCTCGGCCGCGTCGAGGTCGCCGGCCAGCAGCTCGGCCTCGCCGCGGATCGTGATGCCGAAGGCGTGGCCGCGCGCCGCGCCCAGGCGCTGCGCCTCGGCGGCCAGTGCGCTGGCGAACGCGATCACCTCGGGGTAGGGGCGCGCGCCGTAGAGGAAGCGCTGCAGGATGCACAGCTGGCCGTCGAACAGGCGCACCGCCAGGTGCGGCAGCTGCTGCGTGTCGCGCAGGTCGGCCCACACGCTCTGCCGCAGCTCGCCGCGCGCGTGCGCCGCGGCCGCCTGCGCCCACGCGGCGACGACGATGGCCGCGGTGTCGCCGCTCTCGAGCGCGAGGCGGCGCGCCTCGGCCGACTTGGCGGTGCCCAGCGCCGGGTCGGCCGCGCCCAGTGCCGCGGCGCCGCTGTAGGCCAGTGCCTCGGCGAGCCGCCCGTCCACGGTGCTGGGCTGCAGGCCCTCGAGCGCGAGCAGCGCGCCCTTCGGGTCGCCCTGCTTGACCTGGGCCAGCGCGCCCTTGGCGCGCAGGTCGTGCGCCAGCGGCCCGCCGATGACGTCGGCCGCGCGCCGGTAGGCGGCCATCGCCCGCGGGTCGCCCATCGCGTCGAGCGCCTCGGCGCGCAGGCGCAGGCCCTCGGGGTGGTCGGGCTCGAAGGCGAGCAGCGGCTCGAGGTGGTGCAGTGCGTCGCTGAACGCGGCCAGGCGCAGTGCGTCCTGCGCGGCGGCCAGCAGCCAGGGCTGCGCCTCGCGCGCGCTGCCGCCCGCCAGCCAGTGATGTGCCACCTGCGCGGGCGGCACCTCCAGCTCGGCCAGGCGCCGCGCGGCGTCGCGGTGCAGGCGCAGGCGCTGGTGCGGCGCGACCTGCTCGATCAGCGCCTGGCGCACGAGCTCGTGGCGGAAGCGGTAGTGCGCCTCGGACACCACCAGCACGCTCTGGCGCAGCGCGGCATCGAGCACCGCGAAAGCCTGCGCCTCCTGCTCGTGCGCGAGCGCCACCGCCAGGGGGGCGTCGAATTCGTCGCCGGCCAGTGCCAGCGCGCGCAGCAGTTCCAGCGCCGAGGGCGGCAGGTCGACCAGGCGCGCGGTCAGCGCCTCGGCCACGCTGGCCGGCAGCCGTGCCGCACCCGGCCGCGCGCCGCGCGCGAGCTCGATCGCGACGAAAGGGTTGCCCTCGGACTGGCGCGCGATGCGCTCGGCCACTTCGGGGGCGAGCGGCGCGTCGGCCGCCTGAGCAAGCAGGGCCTGCAGGTCCTCGCCGGCCAGCGGCGGCAGCTCGATCACTGCCAGGCGGCCGGCCGCCGACAGCCGTGCCACGCCCTGGGCCAGCGCGCTGCCGGGCGCCGGCATGCGCGAGGCCAGCAACACGAACAGCGGCGCGCCCGCGGAGGCCAGGTGCATCAGCACGTCGACGTCGGCATCGTCGAGCAGGTGCGCGTCGTCGACCTGCAGCATCAACGGGCGGCCGCGCGCGGCCGCCACCAGCAGGCGGCGCAGCGCCCCGATCACCTGATGCCGGCCGAGCGGGCCGGGCAGGGGGTCGCCCGGCGCGGCCAGCGGCGTCAGCAGCGCGAGCACCGCGCGCGCCGGAGCGCCCACCGCATCGAGCCAGGCGCGCTCCTCGAGCAGCACGCGCTCGGCGGCGGCCGTCACCGCGGCATAGGGTCGGCCGGTCAACGCGGCTTCCACGCGCACCGTGCGCCAGCCGCCGGCCTGGCCCTGCGCCTCGAGGTCGCGGCACAGCGCCGTCTTGCCGATGCCGGCCGGCCCGTGCACGAAGGCGCCACCGGGACGCTGGCGCGCCGCCGTCCCGACCGCGCCGGCGATCTGCGCGCATTCCCAGCCGCGCCCCACCAGGGCCGGGCCGCGCGGTGCGAGGCCCTCGGTGCAGCGCCGGTACAGCGCCTCGGTCTCGGCGTCGGGCACCACGCCGAGCGTGTGCTGCAAGGCCGCACGCAGGCGCGCGTACCAGCGGATGGCCGCGGCCCGGTTGCCCGTGGCCAGCTCGCGCTCCATCAGCGCGCGGTGCGCGGGCTCGTCGGCGGGCTCCAGGCGCGCCAGCGCCTCCCATTGCGCGCCGGCGCGCAGCAGCGCGCACTGCAGCGCGTGCAGCCGCTCGCGCGCGCCCTCGGTCCACGCCTCGTAGCGCGCGTCGGGCAGCAGTTCGCCGCCGTACAGCGCGGCGGCCTGCACGCAGGCCTCGGGCGCGGCGGCGGCCAGCGCGGCACGGGCACGCTGCTCGAAGCGCATCGCGTCGACCTCCAGCCGCAGCGTCGGGGCCAGCGCCACGGCGCCGCCCTGCAGCACCACCGCATCCTGCCGGCCGAGTGCCTGGCGCGCGTGGTGCGCCGCCTTGCGCAGGTTGGCGGCGCCGGCCTCCGCGTCGAGCTGCGGCCACAGGAGGTCGATCACCTGCTCGCGCGCGAGGCGTCCGCGCTCGGCCAGCGCCAGCACCTGCACCAGGTGCGCAGCGCGCAGCGTGGACCATCGTTCGGCGGGCACGGTCTGACCGCCGAGGGCGACCTCGAAGCGGCCGAGCAGGCGCACCTGCAGCAGGTCGGCGGGGGGATGCGGCGCGACGTCCATGGCCGGCGCAGTGTGCGGCGGCCGGACGCCCGGCACAAGCGGCGCCGGCGCGAGGAACGATCCAGGAACGCCGGCCGCGCATGCTGGGCTGCGCCGGCCGATGGTGGCCGGCATCGACCCAAGGAGCCTGCACCATGTCCGCATCCCTCTACGAACGCCTGGGCGGCGAGTCGCGCATCGCCGCGATCGTCGACGATCTCGTCGACCGCCACGCCGCCAGCCCCGTGACCGCGCCGCGCTTCCGCGGCAAGGACCTGCCGCAGCTGAAGAAGCTGGCCACGCAGTTCTTCTGCATGGGCACCGGCGGCCCGCAGCGCTACGAAGGGCGCGACCTGCGTGCGGCGCACGCCGGCATGAACGTCAGCGAACAGGAGCTGGTGTCGGTGATCGACGATGCCGTCGCCGCGATGCAGGGCCACGGCGTCGGCGCGGCCGAGGTCCACGAGGTGGTGGGCATCCTCTACTCGCTCAAGGGCGACGTGATGCGCCTGTAGCGCCGTGGGCGCGGGGCGTGTGCGGCGCCCAAGTGGAAGGGCCCGCGCGCTGGCGGGCCCTGGGGGTGTTGGTGCCGGTGAAAGGAGTCGAACCCTCGACCTTCGCATTACGAATGCGCTGCTCTACCAACTGAGCTACACCGGCGGAGCCGCGCATTATACGGGCGCCCGGCGCGCGGGCCTGCGCGCGTCGGCCGGCTGCGGCACACTGTGCCGCAATCAACCGACCCGATCGGTCGCCACGATGACATGCGTCGACGCCACCTGCTCGTGCAGTTCGCAGCCGCGGGCCTTGCGATGAACCTGCCTTCGACATCCCACGCCGACGCGTCGCGCGCGGACCTGGCCTCGTACTACGAGCGCCACATGGCGCTGCGCGACGGCGTCGCCCATGGCTGGCGTGGCCGCGCTGCGCCGCGCGCGCTGCTGCGCGACGTCGTGCAGGTCGGCGTCGGCAAGGACGCGTGGTTCGCGCTGCGCCGCGACGGCACGCTCGTCACCTGGGACGGCGACGCCGCCGCCGCGCGCACGCTGATGGGCGGTATCGCACGCTTCGCCGCGGGCGACTCGGGCTGGTTCGCGATCGACCGCGCCGGCACGCTGTGGCACGGTCGCGTCGACGGCGGGCCGCCCGCGCGCATCGCCGAGGGCGTGGTCGACGCCTGCATCGGCGACAGTGCCGACTACTACGTGACGCGCGACGGTGCGCTGTACGTCAAGGGCCTGGCGCACCGCGGCCAGTACGGCGACGGCAAGCTGCAGGCCGGCGACGTCTTCGTCGCCACGGCGCGCGACGCGGTCGCGGTGCGCGCGCACACCGGCCACGCGATCCACCTCGCGCGCGACGGCACGGTGCTGGGCACCGGCGGCAACCGTTTCGGCCCGCTGTCGCATCATGGCCTGGGCGACAAGGCCGACCGCTGGGGCCCGATCTTCCGCGGCGCGGTGGCGATCGCCACCGGCTCGCGCCATTCGCTGGCGATCCGCGCCGACGGCAGCCTGTGGGCCTGGGGCGAGGGTTTCGCGATCGAGCCGGCGAAGATCATGGAGCGCGTGCGCGCGGTGGCTGCCGGCGACAGCGCGACGATCGCGCTCGATGCCGACGGCACCTTGTGGCAATGGGACGGCGGCGGCCCGCCGCGGCGCGTGCCCTGGCCCTGAGTGTGCGCCGCGGCCCTGGATGCAGTTGCACAGGCGTCGACGGCGGCTTCGGCCGCAAACGGTCACGGTTGAGCGGGCGGTTCGCAGCGGGCACCGCAGTGCGTTGCAGGTGCCTGCGCAGCCATGGCGTCGGCGGCGGTTCTTGAATGGCCCGTGGTGCCGGCGCCTGCAGGCGCATACTGCTCGAACGCGGCCCGCAAGGAGTGCATCATGCAACTCAGTCCGCAGCACACCCGGCAATCGTTCCAATTTGCCTCCGGCCGACAAGGTCTGCTGCATTCCCTTCCCGCGCTCGAAGCGGCGGGCCTTGGGCGTGTTTCGCGGCTGCCGGTCTCGCTGCGCATCGTGCTCGAGTCGATGCTGCGTCACCTGGATGGGCGGCGCGTCACCGAGGCCCAGGTTCGGGCGCTCGCCAATTGGGAGCCGCGCGCGCCGCGCAGCGAGGAGATCCCGTTCGTCGTGGCGCGCATCCTGCTGCAGGACTTCACCGGCGTGCCCTTGCTGTGCGACCTCGCCGCGATGCGCGACGCGGCGCAGCGCTTCGGCCACAGCCCGCGCCGTGTCGAACCCGTGGTGCCGGTCGACCTGGTGATCGACCACTCGGTCCAGGTGGATCACTTCCGCGAGCCGGATTCGCTCGATCTGAACATGCGCCTGGAGTTCCGCCGCAACGCGGAGCGCTACCGCTTCATCAAGTGGGGCATGCAGGCCTTCGACGGTTTCCGCGTGGTCCCGCCGGGCATCGGCATCGTGCACCAGGTGAACCTGGAGCACCTGGCGCGCGGCATTCATCGGCGCGACGGCGTGAGCTTTCCCGACAGCCTCGTCGGCACCGATTCGCACACCACGATGATCAACGCGCTGGGCGTGCTGGCATGGGGCGTGGGCGGGATCGAGGCCGAGGCGGGCATGCTGGGGCAGCCGGTGAGCATCCTCACGCCCGACGTCGTCGGGGTGCACCTGGCCGGCCGCTTGCGCCCCGGGGTCACCGCCACCGACCTCGTGCTGGCCGTCACCGAGCGCCTGCGGCAGGCCCAGGTGGTGGGCCAGTTCGTCGAATTCTTCGGCGACGGCGCCGCTTCGCTGAGCCTGCCCGACCGCGCCACGCTGGCCAACATGGCGCCCGAGTACGGCGCCACGGTGGGCTACTTCCCGCCCGACGAGACCGCGGCAGCCTACCTCGCCGCCACGGGCCGCACCGACGACGAGGTCGATGCATTCCGCAGCTACTTCGAGGCGCAGCGGATGTTCGGCATGCCGCGCCCGGGCGACATCGACTACAGCCGCGTGATCGAATTGGATCTCGACGGCATCGTGCCCTGCGTGGCCGGACCGAAGCGGCCGCAGGACCGCATCGCCCTGCCGGCCCTGAAGACGCGCCTGCGCGAGCTGCTGCACCAGCCGGTGGCCGAGGGCGGCTATGGCCTTCCCGCCGGCAGCCGCCCCACCGGCCGGGCCGGCCTCGACCATGGCAGCGTGCTGATCGCGGCGATCACCTCGTGCACGAACACCTCCAATCCGGGTGTGATGCTGGCCGCGGGCCTTCTCGCCCGGCGCGCCGTGGCCCGCGGGCTGCGTGTCGCCCCGCACGTCAAGACCTCGCTCGCCCCGGGCTCGCGGGTCGTCACCGACTACCTCGACAGGGCCGGTCTGCTCGAACCGCTGGCGCAACTGGGCTTTCGGGTCGTCGCTTACGGCTGCACCACCTGCATCGGCAATGCCGGCCCGCTGGACGCGCCCGTCGAGCAGGAAGTGCGCTCTCGGCAGTTGGTCTGCGCCGCGGTGCTTTCGGGCAATCGCAACTTCGAGGCCCGCATCCACGCGAGCCTGAAGGCCAACTTCCTGATGAGCCCGCCGCTGGTGGTGGCATTCGCACTGGCCGGGCGCGTGGACATCGATCTCGACCACGAGCCGCTCGGGCACGATGCCCAGGGCGTGCCGGTGTTCCTGCGCGAGCTCTGGCCGCACGAGGCCGAGATCGCCGCCTTGCTGAACCAGGTGACGGACGCGGCGACCTACCGCCGGCTCTATGCCGGGCTGGCGCACGGCAACCCGATGTGGGAGGCCGTCGCCGCGCCCACCGGCCCGACCTACGCCTGGGCGCCGTCGAGCTACATCGCGCGCCCGCCCTTCCTCGACGACTTCGCGCTCGCGCCGTCGCCGACGGGCGCGGTCCGCGGCGCGCGGGCGTTGGCGATCTTCGGCGACTCGGTCACCACCGACCACATCAGCCCGGCCGGGGCCATTGCAGCGGACTCTCCCGCCGGCCTGTACCTGCGCGCCGCGGGGGTGGCACCGGCCGACTTCAACAGCTACGGGTCACGCCGCGGCCAGCACGAGGTGATGCTGCGCGGCACCTTCGCCAACGCGCGGCTGCGCAACCTGATGCTGCCACCGGACGCCGATGGCCAGCCGGTCGAAGGCGGGCTGACGCTGCTGCAGCCCGCCGGCTTGCCGGCAACGCTCTACGACGCGGCGATGCACTACCTGGGCGCCGGTGTGCCCACCCTGGTCTTTGCCGGCCAGGAGTACGGCACCGGCTCCAGCCGCGACTGGGCCGCCAAAGGCACCCGGCTGCTGGGTGTGAAGGCAGTGGTGGCGCGCAGCTTCGAGCGCATCCATCGCTCCAACCTGGTCGGCATGGGCGTGCTGCCACTGCAGTTCATGGACGGCGACAGCGCGACGTCGATCGGATTGCGCGGCGACGAGCTGTTCGATCTGCCGGGCATCGAGGACGGCCTCGCACCGGGACAGATCGTGACCCTGCGTGTCACCCGCGCCGACGGCCGGGTGGCCGAGCATCTGCTGCGACTGCGGATCGACACTCCGATGGAAGCCGACCACGTCCGCCACGGCGGCATCCTGCCGTACGTGCTGCGCAGCCTGCTCGGGCCGGGCCCGGCTCAGCCCGGGCCCAGCATCTGACGCGGATCGACCCACGCGTCGAACATGTCCCCATCGATGCCGCCGACCGCCAGGGCGGCCTCGCGCAGGCCCAGGCCGGTGGCCTGCGCGTGGCGTGCGATCTGCGCGGCGCGGTCGTAGCCGATGTGGGGCACGAGCGCCGTCGCCAGCATCAGCGAGCGCGCCGTCTGCGCCTGCATGTGTCCGGTGTCCACCTCGATCCCCTCGACGCAGTGCACGTTGAAGCTCGAGATCGCGTCGGTCAGGATGCGCAGGCTGTCGAGGACGTCGGTGGCGATCAGCGGCTTGTAGGCGTTGAGCTCGAAGTGCCCCTGGCTCGCCGCGATGCCGATCGCCATGTCGTGCCCCATCACCTGGGCGCAGACCATCGTCAGCGCTTCGACCTGCGTCGGGTTCACCTTGCCCGGCATGATCGAACTGCCGGGCTCGTTGGCCGGCAGCCGCAGCTCGCCCAGGCCCGCGCGCGGCCCGCTGCCCATCAGGCGGATGTCGTTCGCGATCTTGGTCAAGGCCACCGCCAGCACCTTCAGCGCGCCGTGCAGCGCCACCAGCGGCTCGTGCCCGGCCATGGCCGCGAACAGGTTGTCGGCGACCACGAACGGCTGGTTCAGGCGCTGGGCGAGCGCGGCCGCGACCCGGGCGCCGAACTGCGCGTGCGTGTTCAGGCCGGTGCCCACCGCGGTGCCGCCGATGGCCAGCGTGCACACGGCCGGCAGCGCGCCGCGCAGGGCCGCTTGAGCGATCGCCAGCTGCGCGTCGTAGCCGCCGAACTCCTGGCCCAGCGTGACCGGTGTCGCGTCCTGCAGGTGCGTGCGGCCCACCTTGATCGTGTCAGCAAAGGCGACGGCCTTGGCCCGCAGGGCACCGCGCAGCCGGGACAACGCGGACAGCAGCGCATGCACCATCGGCATCACCGCCACGTGCATGGCCGTCGGGAACACGTCGTTGGAGGACTGACCCAGATTGACCTCGTCGTTCGGGTGCACGCGGCGCGCCGCCCCCAGGCCGCCGCCGAGCGCGAGCGAGGCCAGGCCTGCAACCACCTCGTTGACGTTCATGTGGGTTTGCGTGCCCGATCCGGTCTGCCACACGGACAGCGGAAACTGGTCGTCGAACTCGCCGGCGGCGATGCGCGCTGCGGCGTGGGCGATCGCCTCGGCCTTGTCGGGGTCGAGCAACCCCAGGTCACGGTTGACCTCGGCCGCTGCGCGCTTGACTTCGGCCAGCGCGTGCACGATCTCGATCGGCATGCGCGTGGCTCCGATGGCGAAGAAACGGCGGCTGCGTTCGGTCTGCGCGCCCCACAAGGCATCTGCGGGCACCTCGATCGACCCGAAACTGTCGATCTCCACGCGGGTTGCGGACATGGCGGTCGCCTCCTGGACGCAGCGGCTGGCCCGATCAGATCACGGATCGGCGCGGCAGCGCCAGTGCTGTCCGCATCGGCCCGCCGCGGCGCGTGTCCTGGCCCTGAGGCGCGCGCTGCATCGTCGCCTGCCATCGCGCAGGGTTGGAGCGCGGGTTTCGGCCACCCACGTTGGCCTTTGAGTTCGTTGAAGAGGGGCGGCTTTCCGGGCCGCGAGCGCTCGGGTTCCGAGCCCAGCGTCGCCCATCGCCTCGTTTGCAGCCCGGCATCCCATCCGGCGACCGGGGACCACGCGCATTCGGCCGGCGACGCATCGACGTGAATCGGGAAAGCCGGGCACCAGCACGTCGCGTTGACAGGCTCGACCAGTCATCGCAGCATCGCCCGCTCCGGCTCACGCCGAAACGGAAAGACGCTGATGCACGACCGACACGAGGAAACGCTGGACCCGGACGACTGGACCGCCGCGCGCGAGGTGGCGCACCGGGCCGTGGACGACGCGATCGCCCACCTCGGCGGCGTGCGCGAGCGTCCGTCCTGGCGGCAGCCGCCTGCGGACGTGCGCGACTTCTTCACCCGGCCGCTGCCGCAGGAGCCCGAAGCGCTCGCGAAGGTCTACGACGACGTGATCGAGTACGTCCGCCCCTACCCGATGGGCAACATCCACCCCCGCTTCTGGGCCTGGTTCATGGGGGCGGGCAACTTCACAGGGGCGCTGGGCGACTTCCTCGCCGCCGTGGACGGCAGCAATCTCGGCGGCGGCAACACGGCCCCGGCGATGCTCGATCGCCAGGTCGTGGGCTGGCTGCGCGAGATGGTCGGCATGCCCGAAGGCGCCAGCGGCACCCTGACCAGTGGCGGGTCGGCGGCCAACCTGGTCGCCCTGACGGTGGCACGCAACGCCAAGGCCGGCGTGGACGTGCGTGCCGAGGGCGTCGGCGCCATGCCCAAGCCGCTGCGCTTCTACGCTTCCGATCAGGTCCACAGCTGCCACCAGAAGGCGCTGGAGATCCTGGGGCTGGGGCACAAGGCACTGCGCCTGGTGCCGACGGATGCGCAGTTGCGCATCGACATCGCCGCGCTGGAAGCCGCGATCGCCGACGACCGCGCGCACGGCATCGAGCCGGCGGCTGTGATCGCCTCCGCGGGCACCGTGAACACCGGCGCGGTCGATGACCTGCAGGCGGTCGGCGCCGTGTGCCGGCGCGAGGGGCTGTGGTTCCATGTCGACGGGTGCATCGGCGCGCTGTTGCGCATCGCCCCGGCGCACAGGCACCTCGTGGCGGGCATCGAGGCCGCCGACTCGGTGGCGCTCGATCCGCACAAGTGGCTGCATGCACCCTTCGAGGCGGGCTGCGCGCTGGTGCGCGACGCGCGCCTGCACTACGGCACGTTTGCGCTGCACCCGGAGTACCTGGAGCCGCATCCGCGCGGCGTGGCCGGGGCCGAGTACCTGTTCGACTACGGCATCGAACTGAGCCGCGGCTTCAAGGCGCTCAAGGTCTGGATGGCGCTGAAGGAACACGGCGTCGGCAAGTTCGGGCGCCTGATCGACCAGAACGTCGCGCAGGCGCGGCACCTGGCCGGCCTGATCGAGGCCGAGCCGCGGCTCGAACTGATGGCGCCGGCACCCATCAACATCGTCTGCTTCCGGCACCGCCTGCCGGGCGCCAGCGAGGCGGCGTTGAAAGCCTTCAACACCGAGATCATGCTGCGGCTTCAGGAGGCGGGCACTGCCACCGTGAGCGACACCACCTTGCAGGGCCGGCACAGCCTGCGGGTGGCGATCGCCAACCACCGGACGCGCCAGGGCGATCTCGACCTGCTGGTCGACGCGGTGCTGCGCGTGGGTGCCGAATTGCAGCGCAACTGAGCGCCCCGCGATCGGCGAGCCCGGCTCAGGCAGCCGGCATCTGGTAGCCGGGCGTGGAACGCGACAGGGCCTCCTCCTCCGGGGTCATGTCGGTCGCCACGCCCTCGAACAGCGGCGTCGACAGGTAACGTTCGCCCGTGTCCGGGAGCATGCAGCAGATGACCGAACCTTCCGGCGCCCGCTCGGCCACCTGGACCGCGACCGCGAGGGACGCCCCGCCGGAGATGCCGGTGAAGATGCCCTCTTCGACGGCGAGCCGGCGCGACCAGGCGATCGCATCAGGGCCCGCCACCGGGATCAGCTCGTCGTAGTAGTGACGGTCGACCGACTCCTGCAGCACGAAGGGAATGAAGTCGGGCGTCCACCCCTGGATCGGATGCGGGGTGAAGGCGGGGTGACTGGCGGCTGGCGCGTGCTCGGCGCCGCGGTCCTGCGCAACGCCGCTGGCCAGCAACTGGGCAATCGCCGGTTCGCTGAGGACGATCTTCGTGTCCGGTCGCTCCTTGCGCAGCACGCGGGCGACGCCGGTGACCGTGCCACCGGTTCCGTAACCGGTGACCCAGTAGTCCAGCCGATCGCCGGCGAAGTCGGCGAGCAGCTCTCGCGCCGTGGTGGCCTCGTGGATGTTGGCGTTGTCGGCGGTCTCGAACTGCCGCGCGAGAAACCAGCCGTTGGCTGCGGCGAGTTCCTTGGCCTTCTGGTACATCCCGTAGCCCTTCGCGGCGCGCGGCGTGAGCACGACCTTTGCGCCCAGGAATCGCATCAGCCGGCGGCGCTCCACCGAGAAGGAGTCGGCCATCGTCACGACCAGCGGATAGCCCTTGGCGGCGCAGACCATCGCCAGCCCGATGCCGGTGTTCCCGCTGGTGGCCTCCACCACCGTCTGCCCCGGCTTGAGATCGCCCCGGCGCTCGGCCTCCTCGATGATGCTGATCGCGAGCCGGTCCTTGACCGACCCGGCGGGGTTGAAGAACTCGGCCTTGACGTAGACCCGCACATGCTTGGGCGCGATGCGGTTGAGGCGGATGCAGGGGGTATCGCCGATGGTGTCGACGACGCTGTCATACAGGCGTCCGCGACCTTCGGTCATGCGCGATCCATGCAGGGACATTGAAGGGCTCCTGAAATCGTGAGGGGGTTCGAGTCCTGCGCAGGATGGTTTGCACAGGCGCGGCGGGGGGCGAGACCGCCCGAGCGGCAGGCCGCGAGACTACAGGGTGTGCTCTCGCTGTCAATCCCGCAGGCGGCAAGGGGTGCGGTCCGCTGGATGCCGCGCCGCTCGCCATGGAGCCGCGATCGCCGCTGCACTGCCTTGCGATCGAGCCCGATCGCGGTTCAGGGCGATCCCGGCTCAGGCGTGCGTCAGCGCCGCCGCATCGCCGGGCGTGGCCAGGTGCGGCAGCGCGTTGAAGCTCACGAGCGAGAAGCGCCTGGGCGTGACCCGCACTTCGCACAGCGCGCTGTTGCGCAGATGCATGTTGAGGTCGATCACTGCCTCGTGGCCGAGCCCGAGCACCTGGCCCACCGCATGCGCGATCGGGCCGCCGCTGGAGACGACGAGCACCGACTGGCCGGCGTGGTGCGCGCGCACCTCCTCGAGCACGGCGGCGATGCCGGCCGTGAAGGCCGCGTGCGTGGGCATGCCCTCGGGCTGGGCGCGGCCGGCCATCCAGGCCGCGAGCCCCTCGCGCAAGCGGCGGAAGTGCAGCCGCGCCTCGTCCGGGGTGGCCGGCGGCATGACCGCGTCCGCGTGCACGGCGCGGATCACGGCGGCGCTGTCGTATTCGTTCAGGCCCGGCCGCAGCACGGCCTCGGGCAGCGCGCCGTGCGCCGCGCCGATCGCGTGCAGCGACTGCGCATGGCGCCGCAGCGTGCCGACGTAGACCGCGTCGAAGGCGACGCCGTGCGCGGCGAACCAGGCGCCCAGGCGCTCGCACTGGCGCGCGCCGAGCGCGGAGAGCTGGTCGTAGTCGGCCGCGCCGAGCGAGGCCTGGCCGTGGCGTACCAGATAGAGCGTTCCCATGGGGCGATTCTCGCGGGAGCTTGCACAATGCGCCTGTCACGCAGGAGACCCACCGCACCATGAGCACCGGACAGCGCATCCTCATCGCCCAGGGCGGCGGCCCGACCGCCGTGATCAACCAGTCGCTGGTGGGCGCGGCGCTGGCCGCGCGCGGCCTGCCGCAGGTGGAGCGCGTCTACGGCGCGCGCCACGGCGTGCGCGGCATCGTCAACGAGGACTTCGTCGACCTGACGCAGGAGACGGCAGCCCACCTCGAACGCGTGGCCGCCACGCCGGCCTCCGCGCTCGGCTCCACGCGCGACAAACCCGACCTCGCGTACTGCCAGGCCATGCTCGAGGTGCTCAGGGCGCACCGCATCGGCCACTTCTTCTACATCGGCGGCAACGATTCGTCGGACACGGTGCGCATCGTGGCGGAGGAGGCCCGCAAGGCCGGCCACCCGCTGGCCGCGGTGCACATCCCCAAGACGATCGACAACGACCTGATGGGCAACGACCACACGCCCGGCTACCCCTCGGCGGCGCGTTTCGTGGTGCAGGCCTTCGCCGGCGCCAACCTCGACAACGCCGCCTTGCCGGGCGTCTACGTGGCGGTGGTGATGGGCCGCCACGCCGGCTTCCTGACGGCGGCGTCGGCGCTGGCGCGCACGCAGCCCGACGACGGGCCGCACCTGGTGTACCTGCCCGAGCGGGTGTTCGAGATCGAGCGCTTCCTGGCCGACGTGAAGGCGGTGCACGCGCGCCTGGGCCGCTGCGTGGTGGCGGTGAGCGAGGGCATCCACGACGCCTCGGGCGAGCCGATCGCCACCCGCCTGGCGCAAGGCGGCGTCGAGCGTGACGCGCACGGCAACGTGCAGCTGTCGGGCACCGGCGCGCTGGCGGACCTGCTGTGCGACGAGATCAAGGCGAAGCTCGGCATCAAGCGCGTGCGCGGCGACACCTTCGGCTACCTGCAGCGCAGCTTCCTCGGCTGCGTCAGCGACGTCGATGCGCGCGAGGCGCGCGAGGTGGGCGAGCGCGCGGTGCAGTTCGCGCTGCTGGAGGGCCGCGTCGGCTCGGTGGCGATCCGGCGCGTGGGCGACTATGCGGTCGACCTGGTGCTGCAGCCGCTGGAAGCGGTGGCCGCCAAGACGCGCGTGATGGACGACGCCTTCATCAACGCCGCGGGCAACGACGTGACGTCGGCCTTCCGCGACTACCTGCGCCCGCTGCTGGGCAGCGACCTGCCGCAGGCGCACCGGCTGCGCGGGGCGCCGGTCGAGAAAGTACTGAAGCGTTAGCCGCGCAGCGCGTCCAGGCCGACGGTGATGCGGCCGTCGTCCCACTCGATCACCGGGCGCTTGACCAGGCTGGGTTGCGCCAGCATCAGCGCGCGCGCCGAGGCGGCGTCGACCACGGCCGCGCGCGTCGCCTCGTCGAGCCCGCGCCAGGTGGTGCCCTTGCGGTTGAGCACCCGTTCCCAGCCGGCGGCGGCGATCCACGCGTCGAGCCGCGCCGCGGGCAGGCCGGCCTTCCTGAAGTCGTGGAAGGCGTGGGGCGTGCCGCGCTCGGCCAGCCAGGCGCGCGCCTTCTTGACGCTGTCGCAGTTCGGGATGCCGTAGAGGATCACGCCACGTCGCGGTGATACGAGGTGACGCGCTCGACCTCGTTCTTCGAGCCGAGGATCACGCTCACGCGCTGGTGCAGCTTGCCCGGCATCAGCTCCAGGATGCGCTGCTGGCCGTTGGTGGCCATGCCGCCGGCCTGCTCGACGATGAAGGCCATCGGGTTGGCCTCGTACATCAGGCGCAGCTTGCCGGGCTTGTCGGGTTCGCGCTGGTCCCAGGGGTACAGGAAGATGCCGCCGCGCGTGAGGATGCGGTGCACGTCGGCCACCATGCTGGCCACCCAGCGCATGTTGAAGTCCTTGCCGCGCGGGCCGTCCTTGCCGGCCAGGCACTCGTCGATGTAGCGCTTCACCGGCGCAGCCCAGTGGCGCATGTTCGACATGTTGATCGCGAACTCCTTGGTGTCCTCGGGGATGCGCACCTGCTCGGCGGTCAGCACCCAGGAGCCCATCTCGCGGTCGAGCGTGAACATCGCCACGCCGTTGCCCACCGTCAGCACCAGTGTGGTCTGCGGGCCGTAGATGCAGTAGCCCGCGGCGGCCTGGAACTTGCCCGGCTGCAGGAAGTCGTCCTCGCTCACGCCGTGCTGGTGGCCCACCTTGCGCAGCACCGAGAAGATGGTGCCGATCGAGACGTTGACGTCGATGTTCGACGAGCCGTCGAGCGGGTCGAACAGCAGCAGGAACTCGCCCTGCGGCCAGCGGTTGGGCACCGCGTGGATGGAGTCCATCTCCTCGCTGGCCATGGCGGCGAGGTGGCCGCCCCACTCGTTGGCCTCGATCAGCACCTCGTTGGAGATGACGTCGAGCTTCTTCTGCACCTCGCCCTGCACGTTCTCGGTGTCGGCGCTGCCCAGCACGTCGCCGAGCGCTCCCTTGTTGACCGAGATGGCGATCGCCTTGCAGGCGCGCGCCACCACCTCGATCAGCAGGCGCAGCTGGCCCGGGATGCGGCCGTGCTCGCGCTGCTGCTCGACGAGGTACTGGGTGAGGCTGATGCGCTTCCTGGCGGCCATGGTCGGGCTCAGGCGAGGGCCAGCGCGCGCTCGACGATTTCGCGCACGCCGGGCGACAGGTCGGGCTTGGCGGCCACGCGGGCGATGGCCTCGCGCGCCGCGCCGCGGCAGGGTTCGGCCAGGTGCGTCCAGCGGTCCATCACGCGCGCCAGTCGCGCGGCCAGCTGCGTGTTGAAGCCGTCGATCTCGCGCACCACGTCGGCCCACAGCACGTAGCCGCCGGCGTCGGTGCGGTGGAAGGCGGCCGGGTTGGCCATGCAGAAGGCCTGCACCAGGCTGCGCGCGCGGTTGGGGTTGCGCAGCGTGAAGTCCGGGTGCTGCAGCAGCTGCTTCACGCGCGTGAACACGCGCCCGTCCGCACGCTCGGGCATCGTGGCCTGCAGCGCGAACCACTTGTCGACCACCAGGGCCTGGTGGCGGAAGCGCTCGTGGAACAGCGCGAGCGCGCGGTCGGCCAGCTCGGCGTGGCTGTTCACGAGGGCCGCCAGCGCGCCGAAGCGCTCGGTCATGTTGGTCGCGTCCTTGACGCGCTGGTAGGCGCGGCCGGGCCAGACCGTGTCGCCGCTCGTCGCCGCGTCCAGGCACAGCATTGCCAGGGCCATGTTGGCCAGCGCGCGCCGGCCGGCCGACACCGGGTCGGGCGTGTAGGCGCCGCGCGTGGGGTGCGCCTCCCAGGCCCAGGCCCAGTCGTCGCGCAGCGCGCGCGCCAGCTGCCCCAGCATCGCCTCGCGCACCGCGTGCACGCGCTGCGGATCAACGCTCGCGAGCTGCTCGCCCAGCAGGCTCTCGTCGGGCAGTTCGAGCACCTGCACCTTGAAGGCGGCGTCCAGCGCCGGGTCGCGCAGCACGCCGCGCATCGCGTCGATGAAGGCGTCGTCGAGCCGGGGCTCGCGCTCGCCGCGGATCGCGCCCAGCAGGCGCTGCAGGGCCAGGCGGTGGGCAGCCTCCCAGCGGTTGAAGGGGTCGCTGTCGTGTCGCAGCAGCACCAGGAGGTCGTCGTCGGACAGCGGCTCGGTGAGGACCACCGGCGCCGAGAAGCCGCGCAGCAGCGAGGGCACCGGCTCCGAATCGACGTTGACGAAGGTGAAGAAGTCCTTGGTCTCGTCGAGCACCAGCACGCGCTCGGGCCCGCCCGGTGCCGGCTCGCCCTCGAGCTGCAGCGGCAGCGCGCGGCCGTCGCGCGCGACCAGCCCCATCGCGATCGGGATCACGTGCGGGGCCTTGTGGTCCTGCCCCGGCGTCGGCGGGTTGTGCTGCTCGAAGCCGAGCGTGTAGGTGCGGCTGGGCGCGTCGTAGCGGCCGCGCGCGGTCAGCCGCGGCGTGCCCGCCTGCGCGTACCAGCGCTTGAACGCGTCGAGCCGCGTGGCCAGCGCGCTGCCGGGGTTCGCGTCGGCGATGGCCTGTGCGAAGTCGTCGCAGGTCACCGCCTGGCCGTCGTGGCGCTGGAAGTACAGGTCCATGCCGCGCCGGAAGCCCTCGCGGCCCACCAGGGTGGCCATCATGCGCACCACCTCGGCGCCCTTCTCGTATACCGTGGGGGTGTAGAAGTTGTCGATCTCGACGTAGGCGTCCGGGCGCACCGGGTGGGCCATGGAGCCGGCGTCCTCGGGGAACTGGATGGCGCGCAGGGTCTTCACGTCCTCGATGCGCTTGACCGCGCGCGCGCTCGCGCTGCCGGCCATGTCCATCGAGAACTCCTGGTCGCGGTAGACGGTGAGGCCTTCCTTGAGCGAGAGCTGGAACCAGTCGCGGCAGGTGATGCGGTTGCCGGTCCAGTTGTGGAAGTACTCGTGGCCCACCACGCTCTCGATGCCGGCGTAGTCGGCGTCGGTGGCGGTGGCGGGGCTGGCGAGGACGTACTTGGTGTTGAAGACGTTCAACCCCTTGTTCTCCATCGCCCCCATGTTGAAGTCCGACACCGCGACGATCATGAAGCGCTCCAGGTCGAGCGGCAGGCCGAAGCGGTGCTCGTCCCAGATGATCGAGGCCACGAGCGAGTTCATCGCGTGCTCGGTCTTGTCGAGGTCCTCGCGCGCGGTGTAGATCTCCAGCAGCTGGTCGCGGCCCGAGCGCGTGCGCACCTGCTGGCGCCGCACCGAGAGCTTGCCGGCCACGAGCGCGAACAGGTAGGCGGGCTTGGGGAAGGGGTCGTGCCAGGTGGCGTAGTGGCGTCCGTTGTCGAGCGCGCCCTCGGCCACCCGGTTGCCGTTGGCGAGCAGCACCGGGTAGCGCGCGCGGTCGGCGCGCAGCGTGACGGTGAACACGGCCATCACGTCGGGCCGGTCGAGGAAGTAGGTGATGCGGCGAAAGCCCTCGGCCTCGCACTGCGTGAACAGTCCCGAGCCCGAGGTGTACAGGCCCGACAGCTGCGTGTTCCTGTCGGGCACGCAGGTGTTGCGGATCTCGAGCATGAAGGCGTCGGCCTCGGGCGGGTTGTCGATGATCAGCTCGCCCGACTCGCCGTGGCGGAACGACACGCTCTGGCCGTCGGCCAGCACGCGCAGCAGCGTGATGTCCTCGCCGTGCAGCACCAGCGGGCCGCGCGGCTGTGCGGCATTGCGCTCGATGGCGAGCTTGCTCGCGACGATCGTCTTGGCGCCGTCGAGGTCGAAGCTCAGCTCGACGCGGCGGATCCAGAACGCGGGTTCGGTGTAGTCCTGGCGCCGGATCAGGGGCGCGGGGCCCTCACGCAGTTGCGGCATCGTTCGTCTCCATCAGGGTGCGGACCCAGGCCTTGCCGGCGAGCCCGTCGTAGTTGTCGATCGCGGCGATGACGTGCGCGCCGCCCAGCTCGTCGGCCCGGTGCGTGGTGCACACCGCCACGGCGCGCATGCCGGCGCGCCGCGCCGCCTCGATGCCCAGCGGCGCATCCTCGAACACCACGCACTCGCCCGGCCCGACGCCCAGGCGCCGCGCCACTTCCAGGAAGATCGCCGGCTCGGGCTTGCCCGGCAGGCCCTCGTCGCCGCCCACCACCGCGTGCGGCGCGTGCGGCAAGGCGAGGTGCCCGAGCGCGAAGGCGATGTTCTCGGCGTCGCCCGCGGTGCCCACGCCCAGGCGCAGGCCGCGCGCGGCGGCGTGCCCGAAGAAGTCGCGGAAGCCCGCGACCTCGCGGAACTCGGGGCCGAAGGCCTCGCGGTACAGGCGCTCCTTGAGCTGCACCAGGGCCCAGGCCTCGTCGTGCGGCACCGGGCGGCCGAACAGCTCGCTCATGCACTCGGCGCCGGTGCGGCCGGTGGTGCGGCGCATCAGGTCGTCGACCTCGATGGCCAGCCCGTGGTGCGCGGCGAAGGCGATCCACGACCGCCGATGGTGGCCCATCGAGTCGATCATGGTGCCGTCCATGTCGAAGATCAGGGCGCGGGCCGGCTCCACCCTCAGACCCCCTGCTTGAGGCTGGCCTCGATGAAGGCATCGAGGTCGCCGTCGAGCACCTTCTGCGTGTTGCTGATCTCGACGTTGGTGCGCAGGTCCTTGATGCGGCTCTGGTCGAGCACGTAGCTGCGGATCTGGTGCCCCCAGCCGACGTCGGTCTTGCTGTCCTCGAGCTTCTGCTGCTGCTCGCGCTGCTTGCGCATCTCGTGCTCGTACAGGCGCGAGCGCAGCATCTGCCAGGCCTCGTCGCGGTTGCGGTGCTGCGAACGGTCGTTCTGGCACTGCACCACGATGCCGGTGGGGATGTGCGTCAGGCGCACCGCCGAGTCGGTCTTGTTGATGTGCTGGCCGCCGGCTCCCGAGGCGCGGAAGGTGTCGGTGCGCACGTCGGCGGGGTTGATCTCGATCTCGATCGAGTCGTC
Organism: Burkholderiaceae bacterium; assembly: GCA_035716845.1. Classification (GTDB taxonomy): domain Bacteria; phylum Pseudomonadota; class Gammaproteobacteria; order Burkholderiales; family Burkholderiaceae_C; genus CADEEN01. Next base: position 15,311 of record DASTJE010000014.1, on the reverse strand, counting down.
GACCTCCGGGTAGACGAACAGCGAGGCGAAGGACGTGTGGCGCCCGCCCGAGCTGTCGAACGGACTCTTGCGCACCAGGCGGTGCACGCCGGTCTCGGTGCGCAGGTGGCCGAAGGCGTAGTCGCCCACGACGTGGATCGTGGCGCTGCGGATGCCCGCCACGTCGCCCTCGGTCTCGTCGAGCACCTCGGCCTTGAAGCCCTTGCGCTCGCAGTACTTCAGGACCTGGCGCAGCAGCATGCTGGCCCAGTCGCAGGCCTCGGTGCCGCCGGCACCGGCCTGGATGTCGACGAAGCAGTTCAGCGGGTCCGCCGGATTGTTGAACATGCGGCGGAACTCGAGCCCCTCGACGATGCCCCGCAGCTGCGCCGCGTCGGCCTCGATGGCCTCCAGCGCCGCGACGTCCTCGTCGGCCTTTGACAGCTCGTACAGCTCGGTGTTGTCGGCCAGGTTGCCGGCCAGGTGGTCGATGGTGCCGACCACCGTCTCGAGCGTCTTCTTCTCGCGCCCGAGCTCCTGCGCCCGCTTGGGCTCGTTCCAGACGCCGGGGTTCTCGAGGGCGGCGTTGACCTCGTTCAGGCGCAGGGACTTGTGCGCGTAGTCAAAGATACCCCCGTAGGGCTTCGGTGCGTGCGGCGAGGTCCGCCAGCGTGGCGCCGATCTGGTTGATGCGTTCGATGTCCATGTGGTGCGCAGTCCGGATTTCTTGCAGCGGCGGATTGTCGCATCGCCCCTCGCAAGGGTCCCGACCCCGGGTAAGTCCTCCCGGGGCTTGCCAGGGTTGGCGCGCCCTTGTAAGAGATCAGTAAGCGCTTGGCGACGACAGTTGCGGCCATCGAAATCCCGGGTTCGAAGGGTTCTCGCTCGTGCTCACCGCACTGACCTACCTGCAACTGCTGCTGTACGTCCCGCTGCTGGCGCTGCTGGGGCAGGGCGTGCTGTACGTGCTGGCCGGCGCGCGCCGCGAGGGCAACTTCTTCTACCAGCTGCTGGCCCTGATCTCCAAGCCCCTCAATGCCGTGGTGCGCCGCATCACGCCGGCCCAGGTGGCCGACCGGCACGTGCCCGTGGTGACCTTCTTCGTGCTGGTGATCCTCTACTTCATCGTCACCTTCGAGCGCATCGACCTGTGCCTGAAGGTCGGCCTGGAGCAGTGCCGATGAGCTGGCCGCACACGGTGCAGCGCGTGCGCGCGATGACCCTGCTGACCTTCGGCCTGCGCGATGCCGCCGAGGACGTGTTCAGCGACATGCTGCGCCGCTGGCCCGACGATCCCTATGCGCTGGCCAGCCGGGCCCACCTGCGCGCCGAGCGCGGCCGCCGCAGCCAGGCCATCGCCGACCAGCAGCGCCTCGTCGAGGTGCATCCCGAGCGCAGCGCGGCCGACTGGTTCAACCTCGCCTACCTGCTGGACGAGGCCGGGCGCCACGACGAGGCCGTGCCGGCGTTCCGGCGCGCCACCGAGATGGACCCCAAGCTCGACCGCGCCTGGTACGGCCTGGGCCTGGCGCTGATCCGCCAGGGCCGGCTCGACGAGGCGATGGCCGCGCTCAGACGCAACACCGAGCTGCAGCCGATGAGCCCCTACGGCTGGTACCAGCTCGCGCGCGTGCACGTCGACCGCGCGCAGCCCGAGGAGGCCCGCAAGATCATCCGTCACCTCAAGGGTTTCGAGCCCAAGGTGGCCGAGCAGCTCGTGCGGGAGACCGGGCTGGTGCCGTGACGACGGACGCGCACGAGGTTACGTTTGGGGAACCGGGCCCGTCCCGGGTTTGGCAACTGTAGGAGGCAATGCAATGCAGATAACGGAGAGGCATCGCCAGTACTGGCAGAAGAACCTGCGGATCACGGGGATCCTTCTGGCCATCTGGTTCGTGGTGACTTTCGTCGTGGGGTACTTCGCCCGCGACCTGAGCTTCACCTTCTTCGGCTGGCCGTTCAGCGTTTGGATGGGCGGGCAGGGCGCACTGATCGTCTACTGCGTGATCATCTGGTACTACGCCCGCTACATGAACAAGCTCGACATCGAGCACAACGTGCACGAGGAGGACTGACATGGCCGGCATGTTCGAGCACGGCGCCAAGACCGATTCGGCGTCCACTGCAGCATTCAAGTCCCAGCTCAACAAGGTGTACGGCTGGTACACCGGCGGCTTCCTCGCCTTCATCCTGGTTCTGGCGGTGCTGGAACAGATGGGCTTGCCGAAGAACTGGATCGGCTTCATCTTCCTGCTCGCCACCGTGGGCCTGTATGCCGGCATCGGCATCATGAGCCGCACGACGGACGCGGCGGAGTACTACGTCGCCGGCCGGCGCGTGCCCGCGCTGTACAACGGCATGGCCACCGGCGCCGACTGGATGAGCGCAGCCTCGTTCATCGGCATGGCGGGCACGGTCTACCTTTCGGGCTATGGCGGTCTGGCGTTCATCATGGGCTGGACCGGCGGCTACTGCCTGGTGGCGCTGTTCCTCGCGCCCTACATGCGCAAGTTCGGGCAGTTCACGATTCCCGACTTCCTGGGCGCGCGCTTCGAGGGCAACCTGCCGCGCTTCATCGGCATCGTCGGCGCGATCCTCTGCTCGTTCACCTACGTGGTGGCGCAGATCTACGGCGTGGGCCTGATCACGACGCGGCTGACGGGCTTCGCCTTCGAGGTCGGCATCTTCGTCGGCCTGGGGGGCATCCTGGTGTGCTCGTTCCTGGGTGGCATGCGCGCCGTGACCTGGACGCAGGTGGCGCAGTACATCATCCTGATCGTCGCCTACATGGTCCCGGTCGTCTGGCTGTCGGTCAAGCAGACCGGCGTGCCGGTTCCCCAGGCCGTGTACGGCTACCAGTTGCAGAAGGTCTCCGAGAGGGAGAAGCAACTGATGGCCGATGCGAAGGAGCAGGAGGTCATCAACATCTTCAAGCAGCGCGCGGCCGACGCCGATGCCAAGCTCAAGGACGTGGCCGCTGCGATGGCTGCCGACCAGGCGGCCGCGCAGAAGAAGCTCGACGACCTGAAGGCTGCCAACGGTCCGGCCGCAGAGATCCAGGCCGCCGAGAAGGCGCTGGCGGCTTTGCCCAAGACGCTGGACGATGCCAAGAAGGCCTACACCGCGGCCAGGACGGCCAACGCCGCCCGAGCCGTGCCTCTGGCGGGCATGCCGGCGCACGCGCAGCAGTTCAAGGGCGATCCGAACGGCGATGACAAGGCCAAGGCGACGTTCGACACCGACCGCCGCAACTTCCTGGCCCTGATCTTCTGCCTGATGGTGGGCACCGCCGCGCTGCCGCACATCCTGATGCGCTACTACACCACGCCGTCGGTGAAGGAAGCGCGCGACTCGGTGACCTGGTCGCTGTTCTTCATCTTCCTGCTGTACTTCACGGCGCCGGCCCTGGCGGTGCTGGTCAAGTACGAGGTCTTCAACGTGCTGGTGGGCACGCCGTTCGACAAGCTGCCGTCCTGGATCGCCAATTGGTCCAAGGTCGACGCGGCGCTGCTGTCGGTGTCCGACATCAACAAGGACGGCATCTTCCAGCTCGGCGAGATGCGCATCAGCGGCGACATCATCGTGCTGGCCACGCCGGAGATCGGCGGCCTGCCGTACGTGGTGTCGGGCATGGTGGCCGCGGGCGGCCTGGCGGCGGCGCTGTCCACCGCGGACGGCCTGCTGCTGACGATCGCCAACGCGCTGTCGCACGACCTGTACTACAAGATGATCGACCCGAACGCCTCGACTGCGCGCCGTGTCACCATCTCGAAGGCCTTGCTGGTGGTGGTGGCCCTGGCCGCCGCGGGCGTGGCGGCGCAGAAGCCGGCCGACATCCTGTTCCTCGTATCGGCGGCGTTCTCGTTCGCCGCGGCCACCTTCTTCCCGCCGCTGGTGCTGGGGATCTTCTGGAAGCGTGCGAACCGGTGGGGGGCCTCGCTGGGCATGATCGCCGGCCTGGGCACGACCTTCTACTACATGGCCACCACGCAGCCCTGGCTGCGCAGCGTGTTCGGTGTCACCTCGCCGATCGCGGACAACATCTGGTGGGGCATTTCGCCAATCTCGGCCGGCCTGTTCGGCGTGCCGGTGGGCATCGCGACGATCATCGTCGTCAGCCTGCTGACGCCTGCCCCCAGGAAGGAGACGCAGGAACTGGTCGAGCACGTTCGGTACCCCGACCTCAAGCTGGACAAGGCCTGACGTCGGCGTGCACGCTGATTGATCCAGGCAGTCCTGGATGCACGACAAAGGGCCCCGCGAGGGGCCCTTCTTCTTTCGATGGCTTGCGTATCCTCCGGACCATGAACACCACCAGCCCGTCGGCCAACCTGCTCGTCAACCTGCGCAACGAGCTCGTGCGCTTCGCGCCGTTCGCGCAGATGCAGCCGGTGCACGTCGAGCGCTTCGTCGCCGCGGCGACGCAGGCCTATTACGAGCCCGGGGAGGAGGTGCTCTCGCCCGCGCACGGCGCGCCGCAGCACCTGGTCTTCATCCGCCGCGGCCGCATCACGGGGCGCCACGGCCTGGCCGAGGCGAGCGGCGGCTTCGAGTACGAGGCCGGCGACCTGTTCCCGATCGGCGCGGTGATGGGGCGCCGCCCGGTGACGGCCACCTACACCGCGCACGACGACACCTTCTGCCTGCTGCTGCCGGTGGACGCGGTGCAGCGCATCGCGCGCGAGAGCGCGCCCTTCGCCGACTTCCTGCACCGGCGGGTGCAGCAGTTCCTCGACCTGTCGCGGCGCTCGCTGCAGGTGGCCTTCGCCTCGCAGTCGCTGGCCGAGCAGTCGCTGGAGACGCCGCTGGGGGACCTGGTGCGGCGCGCGGCCTTCGCCGTCACGCCCGACACGCCGCTCGAAGGGGCGCTGCGCGCGATGCACGAGCGCCGCATCGGCTCGGTGCTGGTGGTCGACGACGAGGGGGGGCGGCCGGTGGGCATCCTGACGCGCCACGACATCCTGGGCCGCGTCACGCTGCCCGCGCTGCCGCTGTCCACCCCGATCCGCGTCGTCATGAGCGCCCCGGTGCGCGCGCTCACGGTACAGCACACGGCTCAGGATGCGGCGCTGGCCATGTCGCGCCACGGCATCCGCCACGTGCCGGTGACCGACGCCGAAGGGCGCGTGGTGGGCATCCTGTCCGAGCGCGACCTGTTCGCGCTGCAGCGCCTGTCGCTCAAGCAGGTGAGCACCGCGATCCGCGCCGCGGCCGACGTGGACACGCTGCGCGCGGTGGCGCTGGACATCCGCCGCTTCGCGCGCAACCTGCTCGGCCAGGGCGTGCGCGCGCGCCAGCTCACGGAGCTGATCAGCCACCTCAACGACGTGCTCACCGAGCGCCTGGTGACCCTGGTGGCCGCGCGCCACGGGCTGGACCTGCAGCGCGCCTGCTGGCTGGCGTTCGGCTCCGAGGGGCGCGGCGAGCAGACCATCGCCACCGACCAGGACAACGGCCTGGTGTTCGCGAGCGACGACCCGGCGCGCGACCGTCCGGCGTGGCTGGCGTTCGCGCGCGAGGTCAACGAGGCGCTCGACACCTGCGGCTACCCGCTGTGCAAGGGCAACGTGATGGCCGGCAACCCCGACTGCTGCCGCACCGGCGCCGAGTGGATGACGCGTTTCGCGGAGTGGATCGACCATGGCGCGCCGGAGGACCTGCTCAACGCCAGCATCTACTTCGACTTCCGGCCGCTGGCGGGCAACGCGACGCTGGCCGAGCCGATGCGCCAGCTCGTCACGCGCGAGGCCGCGCGCACGCCGCGCTTCATGAAGCAGATGGCCGACAACGCGCTGCGCGCCGGCCCGGCGCTGACCTGGATGGGCGGTATCGACACGCACCAGGAAGGCGGGCGCGACGTGGTCGACCTCAAGCACAACGGCACCGCGCTGTACGTGGACGCGGCGCGGCTGTACGCGCTGGCGCACGGGCTGGCGGCCACCAACACGCGCGAGCGCTTCGAGTCCGCTGCGCGGGCGATGGGGGCGCCGCCGCAGGAGGCCGAGGCCTGGATCAGCGGCTTCGAGTACCTGCAGATGCTGCGCCTGCAGGTGCAGCTGTCGAGCGAGCGGCGCGAGGCGGTGGACGCCAGCGACGGCAACCCCAACCTGGTGGACGTCGGCGCGCTCAACGACATCGACCGCCGCGTGCTCAAGGAGAGCCTGCGCGTCGCGCGGCGCCTGCAGCAGCGCATCCAGATGGATTACGGGCGGTGAGCGCGCCGGGCCGCTCCCGAGCGCTCACGCCCCCGGTGCGCGCCGCGCGAAGGGTGCAGCCGTGAGCCTGCTGCGGCGCTGGTTCCGCGGGCCCCACCACGCGGACGTCCACACGCGGCGCTGGGTGGTGCTCGACGTCGAGACCACCGGCCTGGACATCCACGAGGACCGCTTGCTGGCGGTGGCCGGCGTGGCGGTGGTGTTCGCCGAGGAGGGCGCCGCGCCGCAGGTCGACCTGGACGACAGCTTCGAGGGCGTGCTGCACCATGCAGCACCCAGCGTCGACAAGGAGAACATCCTGCTGCACGGCATCGGCGTGGCCGCCCAGCGTGCCGGCGCACCGCCGCCGCAGGTGCTGGAGGCGTTCGAGCGCTGGGTCGGCCACTCGCCGCTGCTGGCGTTCCACGCCGCGTTCGACCAGGCCATGCTCGGCCGCGCCATGAAGGAGCAGTTGCGCCGCGGACTGCACAACCCCTGGCTCGACCTCGCTCCCGTGGCGGCGGGCCTGCATCCGACGGTACGCGCCCATGCGCTGGACGAGTGGCTCGACCATTTCGGCATCGAGTGCGCGGTGCGGCACCAGGCCGCCGCGGACACCCTGGCCACCGCGGAACTGCTGCAGCGCCTGTGGCCATCGGCGCGCGCGCAGCGCTGCGCCAGCTTTGCCGCGCTGGCGCGGCTGGCGCGCCAGCAGCGCTGGATCCACCGCGGGTGACGTGACAGCCCCTCGGCCGCGTGCGCGGCCACTCCCCCAAGGGGAGCGCGGGCCGGACGCTTGGGAGCGGCCCGGCGCTGGCCCGCGGTGACAGCCCCTCGGCCGCGTGCGCGGCGTGCCTTCAGGTGAGGAAGCGCGCCAGGGCCTCGGCCAGGGCCTCGGGCTGGTCGTGGTGCAGCATGTGGCCGGCGTCGGCCAGGCGCACGCGCTCGACCTGCGGCACCACGGCCAGGCGCTGCTCGAACTCGGCATGCGAGTAGCGCGCACCCCACCACTGCGCAAGATCGGTGTGCTCGCCCTCGACCCACAGCAGCGGCGCGCGGATGGCCTGCCACAGCGCCAGGGTCTCGTCGACGCGGTAGAGCACCGGGTTGACGCGCTTGTGCGCCGCATCGGCGCGCAGCTGCCAGCGCCCGGCCGCGTCCGGCGCGGCCCACTGCGCGGCGAGCCAGCGCGCCCGCACCTCGGGCAGGCGCGGGTTGTTGCGGCGCAGGCGGGCCGCCACCGCCTCGAGGCTGTCGTAGCCGCTCAGGCGCTGCGGCTGCCGGAGCTCGTCGAGCCACTGCGCAATGCGCGCGCCGGCTTCCTCGGGCCGCGTCGCCGGCAGGCCGAAGCCCTCGAGGTTGACCAGCCGCCGCACGCGCTGCGGGCGCACCGCGGCATAGCCCATCACGACGTTGCCGCCCATGCTGTGGCCCAGCAGGTCGAACGGATGCGTGGGCGACAGCGCGTCGCCGATGGCGTCGAGGTCGCCCAGGTAGTCCGGAAACCAGTAGCTGTCGGTGCCGGGCGCGGCGCTGCGGCCGAAGCCGCGCCAGTCGGGCGCCACGATGCAGCGCGCCGCGCCTTCGTGCGCCGCGAGCGCGTCCACCACGAACTGGAACGAGGCGCCGAGGTCCATCCAGCCGTGCAGCATCAGCAGCAGCGGGTGTTGCGTGGTGGCTGCGTCCGGATCGCCCCAGACGTTGAGGTGGTAGGCCAGGCCGCGCACGGCGAGCGTGCGCGCAGCGGCCGGGCGGGCGGGGCGGTAGGCATCCGTCGTCATGGCGGCACTGTAGGGCACGCGCCGCGCGCGCGTCGGCGCGGGCCGCGGCGGCGCAGGGGCGCTGCCAGAATCGGCCCATGCCCGCCACCGCATCCCCCCCTCACCGCCTGCGCGCCGCCGAACCGCGCGACGTCGAGGCCATCGTCGCGCTGATCCGCGAGCTCGCCGAGTTCGAACGGCTGACCCATCTGCTGCAGGTCTCGCCCGAGAAGCTGGCGCCGCACCTGTTCGGCGAGCGCCCGGTGGCCGAGTGCCTGGTGGGCGAAGTGGACGGCGCCGGCGGCCCCGAGGTGGTGGCCTTCGCGCTGTTCTTCACCAACTTCTCGACCTTCCTCGCCCAGCCCGGCCTGTACCTGGAGGATCTGTACGTGCGCCCTGCGCACCGCGGCAGCGGCCTGGGCAAGGCGCTGCTGCAGCGCCTGGGCGCGCTCGCCGTGGAGCGTGGCTGCGGCCGCTTCGAGTGGAGCGTGCTCGACTGGAACGCGCACGCGATCCGCTTCTACGAGGGCATGGGCGCGCAGCTGCTGCCCGACTGGCGCATCTGCCGCGTCGCCGGCGAGGCGCTGGCGCGCTTCGGGCGCGACGCCGGCTGACCCCGATGCGACGCGTCCTGCGCGGCCTGCTGGGCGCGGGCCTGCTGGCGTCCTGGCTGGCCTTCGCGGGCTTGACGCTCGTGCAGCGCCTGGCGCTCGACGAGCCCTGGCTCGAACTGTCGCGCTACCTGCCGTGGTACTGGATGGCCGCGGCGCTCGGGGCGACCCTGGTGGCGGCCCTGGCGCTGGGGCGCGCCTGGGTGCTGGCGGCGCTGGCGTCGCTCGCCGTGCTGGCGGCGGTCACCATGGATTTCCAGTGGCATGCGCCGCGCGCCGCGGCGGCACCGCTGCGCGTGGTGACCTACAACGCCAAGGTGCAGGAGGCGCTCGCCCGGCCTGGCGGCATCGCCGCGCTGGAGGCCGAGGTGCGGCGCCTGGCGCCGGACGTGCTGCTGCTGCAGGATGCCGAAGGCCTGCGCACGGCGCGCGCCGGCGCGGCGATCGTCGACGGGCCGCCGCTGTTCGGCCTGCCGCACGTGGCGGCGGTGAGCCAGTACGTGATCGCCAGCCGGTTGCCGCTGCGCGAGTGCCGCATCGGGCGCCTCGACGTCCCGGGCGCCTCGCACCGCAGCCTGCGCTGCCGCGTCGAGCACGAGGGCGCCTCGCTGTGGATCGTCAATGCGCACCTGCTGACCCCGCGCGGCGGGCTCATGGCGGCGCGGCGCGACCCGATCGACGGCGTCGAGACCTGGGAGGAGAACCTGGCGCGACGCCTGGTGCAGGCACGCCAGCTGGCCGCCGAGGCGGCGGGCATCGCCGGGCCGCGCATCGTCGCCGGCGACCTCAACGCGACCGAGGCGTCGCCCGTGGTGCAGGCACTGCGTGCCGTCGGGCTGCGCGACGCCTTCTCGGAGGCGGGCCGCGGCTGGGGCTTCAGCTACGGCCACACCATGCGCTGGGGACTGCCCTTCCTGCGCATCGACCACATCCTGGTGAGCCGGGAATTCGAGGTGCTGTCCAGTTCGGTCGGCGGCGGCGATGCGTCGGCGCATCGGCCGGTGGTGGCCGATCTGGCCTGGCGGGCCGCGGGACGCTAGGCTCGGGGTGACCGATCCGGATTGCGACGACATGGCCGCCCACGACGCCTACGCCACGCTGCACGGCGCTTTCCGCTGGCAGGTGCCCGAGCGCTTCAACCTCTTCGAGGCCTGTTGCGCGCGCTGGGCGCGCGCCAGGCCCGAGGCCATCGCCCTGGTGTGCGAGACCGAGGCCGGCCTCGTCTCGCGCCACCGCTACGTCGAGCTGCAGGCGCAGGCGCTGCGGCTGGCCGCGGCGCTGGCGGCGCTGGGCGTCGCGCGCGGCGACCGCGTGGCCATCGTGATGCCGCAGCGCTTCGAGACTGCGGTGGCGCAGATGGGCGTGAGCGCGCTGGGGGCGGTGGCGATGCCGCTGTCGATGCTGTTCGGGGCCGAAGCGCTGCAGTACCGGCTGGTCGACAGCCAGGCGCGCGTGGCCATCGTCGACGAGAGCGCGATCGACAACCTGCTCGTGGCCGCGCGCGACGCACCGGCGCTCGAGCACATCGTCGCGGTGGGCGCGGCCGCGGGGCGCGGCAGCGTCGACTGGGACGCCGCGCTGCGCGGCCCGCACCCGGCGGTCGCGCCGGCGGACACCGCGGCCGACGACCCGGCCGTGCTGATCTACACCAGCGGCACCACCGGCCCGGCCAAGGGTGCGCTGATCCCGCAGCGTGCCCTGATCGGCAACCTCACCGGCTTCGTCTGCAGCCAGAACTGGTTCCCGCACGGCGCCGGCACCTTCTGGTCCCCGGCGGACTGGGCCTGGACCGGCGGGCTGATGGACGCGCTGCTGCCCACGCTGTACTTCGGGCGGCCGATCCTCGGCGTGCAGGGGCGCTTCGCGCCCGAGCGTGCCTTCGAGCTGATGCTGCGCCACGGCGTGACCCACGCCTTCCTGTTCCCGACCGCGCTCAAGGCGATGATGAAGGCGGTGCCCGAGGGACGGGCGCGTCATCCGGGCCTGTCGCTGGCCGCGATCATGAGCGCCGGCGAGGCGGTCGGCGACGCGGTGTTCGCCTACTGCCGCGACGCGCTCGGCGTGACGGTCAACGAGATGTTCGGCCAGACCGAGATCAACTACATCGTCGGCAACTGCGGGCGCTACGTCGACGCGCGCGGCCGCGCGCACGCGGGCTGGCCGCAGCGCCCGGGGAGCATGGGCCGCGCCTACCCGGGCCACCGCATCGCGGTGATCGACGACGCCGGCCGCGTGCTGCCGCCCGGCGAGGCGGGCGACGTGGCGGTGCACCGGCGCGACATCCACGGCCACCCCGACCCGGTGTTCTTCCTCGGCTACTGGAAGCGCGAGGACGCCACGCGCGCCAAGTTCACCGGCGACCCGTCGGACTCGTGGTGCCGCACCGGCGACACCGCGGTGATGGACCGCGACGGCTACCTCTGGTACCAGGGGCGCAGCGACGACATGTTCAAGGCCGCGGGCTACCGCATCGGCCCGAGCGAGGTGGAGAACTGCCTCGTCAAGCACCCGGCGGTGGCCAACGCCGCGGTGGTGCCCAAGCCCGACGCCGAGCGCGGCGCGCTGGTCAAGGCCTACGTGGTGCTGGCCCCGGGCTTCCGCGGCGACGCGGCGCTCGTCGAGCAGCTGCAGCAGCATGTGCGCGGGCGGCTCGCGCCCTACGAGTACCCCAAGGAGATCGAGTTCATCGACGCGCTGCCGATGACCACCACCGGCAAGGTGCAGCGCCGCGTGCTGAGGCTGCAGGAGCAGGCGCGCGCGCGCGGCTCAGCCTGAACGGCGCCGCCAGGCGCGCACCTGCTCGTCGATGAATTCGTCCACGCCGGTGAGCCGGCGCGGAAACTCCCGCAGCAGCAGCGGCGCGTCCCAGGTCTCGGGCGCGGCGCGTTCGTCGAGCAGCGCCAGGTCGATCACGCGCGCCATCCCCTCGTGCAGCGGGCGCACCAGGGCCGCGAGGCCGCGCGCCAGCGGCGTGCCCAGGTGCACGATGCGGCCGCGGCGCGCCCGCTCGCGGTACATCACCGCGACGTCGCGGCTCGACAGGTTGTCCGGCCCGCCGATCTCCAGCGTGCGCCCGTGCAGGGTGTCGCCGGTGAGGGCCAGCACGGCGAAGGGCACGACGTCGCGCACCGCCACGAAGTTGCGCGGCTTGTGCGCCGGGCCGATCAGCACCGTGAAGCCGTGCTCGAGCAGCGGCTGGCCGACCAGGCGGTGCACGTGCCACTCCATGAACGCGCTCGGCCGCAGGACCGTGAAGGGCAGGCCGCTGGCGCGCAGCACGCCCTCGATCGCGTGCTTGGTGCGGAAGAAGTCCACCGGATGGTCGGCCCCAGCGCCGAGCGCCGAGGTGTAGACGAAGCGTCGCACGCCGGCACCGAGTGCGGCGGCGACCAGGGCGCTGTGGCCGATGTCGTCGACCTGCACGCTGCGGTTGGCGCCACGCCCGGCGAGCGCGTGCGCCGCGGCGAACACCTGCCCGGCGCCGCGGCAGGCGATCTCGAGCGAATCCGGGTCGGTGAGGTCGCCCTCGACCAGCTGGGCGCCGGCGCGCGCGAGCTCGGCGGCGCGCGTGCGCTCGCGCACCAGCGCGCGCACCGGCACGCCCAGGCGCAGCAGCTCGAGCGTCGTGGCGCGGCCGAGCACGCCGGTGGCGCCGACGACGAGGGTGGGCAGGGTCCGCACGCGAGCGACGATGCCGTGCGCGCCGGGGGGCGTCAAGCGCGGCGGCGGGGCGTGCGGCAAACTAGGGGGCTCGACCAGGACCTCCTCCATGCAACGCACCGTCACCCTCGGCACCAGCGAACTTCGCGTCACCCCGATCTGCCTCGGCACCATGACCTTCGGCGAGCAGGTCGCCGAAGCCGACGCGCACGCCATCCTCGACCGCTCGATCGAGCGCGGGGTCGACTTCATCGACACCGCCGAGATGTATTCGGTGCCGCCCAAGGCGGCGACCTTCGGCGCCACGGAAACCATCATCGGCCACTGGTTCGCCAAGCGCCCGGGCATGCGGCAGAAGGTGGTGCTGGCCAGCAAGGTGGCCGGCCCGGCGCGCGGCATGGACTGGATCCGCGGCGGCAAGCCCGACCTCACGCCGGCCGACATCGAACAGGCCTGCCACGACAGCCTGCGCCGGCTGCACACCGACGTGATCGACCTGTACCAGATCCACTGGCCCAACCGCAACGCGCCCTCGTTCGGCAACCTGTACTTCGACCCCGCGAAGGACCAGCCGCAGACCTCGGTCCACGACCAGCTCGACACCCTGGGCAAGCTGATCAAGGCGGGCAAGATCCGCGCCATCGGCCTGTCCAACGAGACGCCCTGGGGCCTCTCGGAGTTCCTGCGCGTGGCCGAGGTGCACGGCCTGCCGCGCGTGGTCACGGTGCAGAACCCGTACTGCCTGATCAACCGCGTGGTCGACAACGGCCTGGACGAGACCATGCACCGCACCAACGTGAGCCTGCTGGCCTATTCGCCGCTCGGCTTCGGACTGCTCACCGGAAAGTACGACGAGCGCGGCATCGACGATCCGACCAGCCGCGGCCGCATGGCGCTGTTCGAGCGCATGAAGCAGCAGCGCTTCGGGCGGCCCGAGTCGCAGGCCGCGGCCAAGCGCTACAACGCGCTGGCGCGCGCGCACGGCCTCACGCCCACACGCATGGCGCTGGCCTGGTGCTATGGCAACTGGCGCGTGGCCAGCACCATCATCGGCGTCACCAGCGTGGCCCAGCTCGACGAGTGCCTCGACGCCTGGGGCACGACACTGGCGCCGGAACTGCTGGCCGAGATCGACAGGATCCGCTGGGAGATCCGCGACCCGGCGCAATAGGGCCGGAGCAGTTTCGGGCGCGAGGCGCGCCGCGCGGCGCCCGAGGGGCGTGCGTCAGCCCCGTCTTGCCGCCTCGATGGTGGCGATGTCGATCTTGCGCATCTGCATCATCGCCTCGAAGGCGCGCCGCGCCGCCGCGCGGTCGGGGTCGGCGATCGCCTCCGTGAGGGCGCGCGGCGTGATCTGCCAAGACACCCCCCAGCGGTCCTTGCACCAGCCGCAGGCGCTCTCCTGTCCGCCGTTGCCGACGATGGCGTTCCACAGGCGGTCGGTTTCGGCCTGATCGTCGGTGGCCACCTGGAACGAGAACGCCTCGGTCTGCCGGAACGCCGGACCGCCGTTCAGCCCGAGGCAGGGGATGCCCAGCACGCTGAACTCCACGGTCAGCACGTCGCCCTCCTTGCCGCTCGGATAGTCGCCGGGGGCGAGGTGGATCGCGCGAATGCCGCTGTCCGGAAAGACTTCCGAGTAGAAGCGCGCGGCATCCAGAGCGGTGCCGTCGTACCACAGGCAGATCGTGTTCTTGCGGACCATTGCGGCTCTCCCACGCAGACGAGATGAGGGGATCCAGGATGGTAGGCCGTGTGGTCGGCTATGGCCACTCGACCCATGCCCCATGGGCCTGCGCGCGCGCCAGCACGCGCCGCGTGCCGCCGGGCCACAGCGTGAGCGCCAGTTCGAACGGCGCATCGCCGCCCGGGGGTTCGAATGACAGCCAGGCGAACGGAGCTTCCCGCGTGGCGCGCGCGCCGGCCGCGTCGATGCACTCGCGCAGGCCTGCGCGCGTGGCCTCGGCCATGTACTGCCACATCACGGAGTGAACGAGCACGGTGGCGCGGCCGGGCCGCGCGGCGGCGAGTTCGCGCCGGCACCAGTCGAGTGCGTCGGCGCGCTCGACCGGCACGCCCCGTGTCTGCGCCAGTGCCACCGCTGCGCGCAGGCGCGCGAGCCGCTCGGCGTGCTCGGGCCAGACGTAGGACGCCAGGCGCAGCGCGACGCCGGGTTCGCGCAGGTCCAGCGGCGCGGCGTCGCAGGCGGCCTGCGACGCCACCGTGATCGCCGGCGGCAAGGCCGGCGGCGTGCCGCGCCAGTCGCTGCGCACGACGACCGGGCTTGCCGCATCGCCCCACGCCAGCGCGCCGAGCTCGAAGCGGCAGTGCGGCCACAGGCCGTTGAGCCCCGCGCTGGCACCGATCTCCAGCGTGGCCAGCGGCAACCCCGTGTGCTGCGCGACGGCGGCGAAGCCCCCCAGCAGCGCGGCGCTGCGGCCGATCTCGTTGGTCTGCGGCGCCACGCGCAGGTAGTCGGCCACGCGCTCGCGCTGAGCGGCCAGGGCCGCACGCAGCGCGAGCGCGCCGGTGGTGGGGTCGAAGGCCGTGCGCTGCGGCGGATACAGCGCGGCCAGCGCCGGTGCGCTGCCGTCGAGCACCATTGCGTGCAGCACGCCGGCCACGCGCAGCGGCAGCGCGTCGGCCCAGGCATGGCCGGGCCAGTCGGGCAGCAGCGCACGCAGCGTGCCGGCGTCGTCGTGCCATTCGGCGAGGGCGGCGTCGAGCACGGCCGCCGTGAAGGGCGCGCCGTGCCGTGCGCAGTAGTCGATCTGGCGCCGGAAGGCGCCGGGGATGCCGCGCGACGATGAGCTCATGGCAGCATTCAAGCATGGCCCGCAAAGACAAGCACGTGAGCGAGACGCCGGCCACCCAATGGCTCAAGCGCCACGGCGTGGCCTACACCGAGCATCCCTACGACTACGTCGAGCATGGCGGCACCGCCGAGTCGGCGCGCCAGCTCGGCATGGACGAGCACGCGGTGGTCAAGACCCTGGTGATGCAGGACGAGCGCGCGCAGCCGCTGGTGGTGCTGATGCACGGCGACTGCCAGGTCAGCACCAAGGCCCTGGCGCGCGCCCTGGGCGTCAAGGGCGTGGAGCCGTGCA
>DASTJE010000013.1:0-15444 GCA_035716845.1 Burkholderiaceae bacterium | reverse complement strand
CCGCTTGACTCCGTACATGAGTACGGAAATAAGCTTACGCCATCGTGTCCCCGACACACCGAGGAAAGTGCATGACGGAATCGCAGACCGGGCGTGGTGCGCTCTTCGCCGGCGGACTGGCCGCGTTCCTCGCGTCAACCTGCTGCCTGGGCCCGCTCGTGCTGGTGGCCCTGGGCTTCAGCGGCGCGTGGATCGGCAACCTAACGGCGCTGGAGCCCTATCGCCCGTTCTTCATCGGCGCTGCGCTTGTCGCCATGTATTTCGCGTGGCGTCGCATCTATCGACCGGTGCAGCAGTGCAAGCCGGGCGAGGTGTGCGCGATCCCCCAGGTGCGGTCCACCTACAAGGCCGTCTTCTGGTTCGTGGCCGTGCTGGTGCTGATCGCGCTGGCCTTCCCCTATGTCCTTCCGCTGTTCTACTGACCAGGAGTGCTCCATGAAGAAGCTGATCTTGATCGCGGCCCTCGCCATGTCCGGCGCGGCCGGTGTCCAGGCAGCGCCGCAGACCGTGACGCTGGACGTGCCGGGCATGACCTGCGCGGCGTGTCCGATCACGGTGAAGAAGGCGATCTCGAAGGTCGACGGCGTGAGCAAGGTCGACGTGAGCTACGAGAAGCGCCAGGCCATCGTGACCTTCGACGATGCCAAGGCCAACGTGCAGAAGCTGACCGCGGCGACCGAGAACGCGGGCTATCCGTCCACCGTCAAGCGCTGAAGCCGCAGCGATCGAGGAGGACAATATGAGCGTCATGACGCGGGTCGCGGACAAGGCCGGAGCGCTGGGCAGCATCGTCTCGGCGATGGGTTGCGGGGCTTGCTTCCCGGCCCTGGCCAGCCTTGGCGCAGCACTCGGGCTCGGCTTCTTGAGCCAGTTCGAGGCCGTGTTCGTCACCGTGCTGCTGCCGCTGTT
The DNA here is from genome assembly GCA_035716845.1 of Burkholderiaceae bacterium. Classification (GTDB taxonomy): domain Bacteria; phylum Pseudomonadota; class Gammaproteobacteria; order Burkholderiales; family Burkholderiaceae_C; genus CADEEN01. The sequence goes on along the minus strand of DASTJE010000013.1, from coordinate 14,535 downwards.
CGCGGCGCTGGCGCTGCTGGCCAACGCGCTGGGCTGGTTCAACCACCGCCAGTGGCACCGCAGCGTGCTGGGCATGGTCGGCCCCGCCATCGTGCTGGTCGCCAGCTTCACCGTGGCCGAGAAGCTTCTCTACGTGGGCCTCGCGACGATGGTCGCGGTGTCGGTGTGGGACTTCGTCTCGCCGGCGAACCGGCGCTGCGGTCCGGATGGCTGCGCAGTCCCGCCCAAGCACGCCTGAAGCCTTCACGCTGCGACTCCACCAGAAAGGCATTCCGATGACCGAACTCGCGATCAGCGGCATGACCTGCGAGTCGTGCGCCGCGCACGTTCGCCAGGCCCTGGAGAAGGTGCCTGGTGTGCGTTCGGCGCAAGTGTCCTACCCCAACGGAACGGCGCGCCTCACCCTTGCGACTGACACACCCGTGGCGGAGCTCGTGTCGGCCGTGGCCGCCGCCGGATATCGCGCTCGCGTGCCCGAGGCTGCCTCCGGTCCGTCGCGCGACGGATTCCTCGATAGGGCACGCAGTTGGCTTGGCAGTGGCCAGAAGGAGCGCAGCGGCGGCGATGCGTCGCACGTTGCCGTCATCGGCAGCGGCGGCGCCGCAATGGCCGCGGCGCTCAAGGCGGTCGAACGCGGTGCGCGGGTCACGCTCATCGAACGCGGCACGATCGGCGGCACCTGCGTCAACGTCGGCTGCGTGCCGTCCAAGATCTTGATCCGCGCCGCGCACGTCGCGCACCTGCGGCGACGCAGCCCGTTCGACGCTGGCGTCTCCGCTGCCGAGCCGATCATCCTGCGCGACCGGCTGCTCGCGCAGCAGCAGGCGCGGGTGGACGAACTGCGCCACGGTAAGTACGAGAGCATCCTGCAGGGCACACCGGCCATCACGGTCGTGCACGGCACGGCGCGCTTCACGGATGCCCACTCGTTGACGGTGACCCTACGCGACGGCGGCGAGCGGGTCGTGCCGTTCGACCGCTGTCTGGTGGCTACCGGTGCCAGCGCGGCGGTGCCGGCGATCCCTGGCCTCGCAGACACGCCGTTCTGGACCTCGACCGAGGCGCTGGCCAGCAGCGAGACGTCGCCGCGGCTGGTTGTGATCGGTTCGTCCGTCGTCGCAGTGGAACTCGCTCAGGCCTTCGCGCGCCTGGGCAGCCAGGTCACGATCCTCGCGCGCAACAAGCTGTTCTTCCGCGAGGACCCAGCCATCGGCGAGGTACTCACCGCCGCGTTCCGCGAGGAAGGCATCGAGGTGCTCGAGCAGACGCAAGCCAGCCGCGTCGCTCATGCTGGCGGCGAATTCGTGGTGATGACGAACCACGGGGTACTGCGCGCCGACCGGCTGCTGGTGGCCACGGGACGCACGCCGAACACGGGCGCGCTCAACCTCGAAGGCGCCGGCGTGAAGGTGGACGGTCGGGGCGCCATCGTGGTCGACGGCCACATGCGCACCAGCGCACCGAACATCTATGCCGCAGGCGACTGCACCGATCAGCCCCAGTTCGTGTACGTCGCGGCCGCCGCAGGCACGCGGGCGGCGATCAACATGGCTGGCGGCAATGCAGCACTGGACCTGCGCGCGATGCCGGCTGTCGTGTTCACCGATCCGCAGATCGCGACGGTTGGTCTCAGCGAGGCCGAAGCGCACCAGGGGCGGATCGAGACCGACAGCCGCACGTTGACGCTCGACAACGTGCCGCGCGCGCTGGTCAACTTCGACACGCGCGGCTTCATCAAGCTCGTGGCCGAAGCGGGCACCGGCCGGCTGCTGGGCGTGCAGGCGGTCGCCGCCGAAGCCGGCGAGGTCATCCAGACCGCCGCCATTGCCATCCGTGCCGGCATGAGCGTGCACGACCTCGCCAACCAGTTGTTCCCGTACCTGACGATGGTCGAAGCCCTGAAGCTCGCGGCGCAGACCTTCACCAAGGACGTGAAGCAACTGTCGTGCTGCGCCGGCTGAGCTCAGCGGGACTTGAACAAGGAACGTCGCGGAGCATCGCCACCTGCGGCAAAGCTCGTGAACGGTCGTCCCTGACAACCGTTGAAGGCGCCGTCGGCCATGAGAGCCTGATCGGAGATCAACTCCGAGGCATCCCATGCAGCCGCTCCGACTCACCCTCAAAGGCTTCCGCGGCATCCGCGACGGCCTGGGCCGCGACGAAATCACCCTCGACCTCGAGCGCCTGGCGGACGGCGCCAACCTGATCGCCATCGTCGGCGCCAACGGCAGCGGCAAGTCGACGATCATGGACTGCCTCACGCCCTTCATGGGACTGCCAAGCCGGGTCGCGTTGGCCGGTGCGGGCGGCTTCTCCTACTACGACCACGTCTACCTGCCCGAGAGCGTGAAGGACCTGACCTGGGCGCACGAGGGCCGATGCTATCGGTCGCAGATCGTCATCCGCCTCAACGGCCGCCGCCGCACCGAGGCGTTCCTGCACACGCTCGACGATGCCGGATGCTGGCGGCCGGTGCAACTCGATGACGGTATGCAGTCCGACGGCCGGGTGGAGACGTACACGCGCTGCGTCGAGAGCCTCTGCGGCAGTGCCGAGACGTTCTTCACCTCGGTGTTCGCCGCACAAGGCAAACGGCAGCTCAGCACCTATCGCAACGCTGAAATCAAGACGCTGCTGGCCGACCTGCTCGGGCAGGAGGAGATCCAGGAACTGGGCCAGAAGGCCGCAGAAATCGTCCGCCTGCTGAAAGCGGGACTGGCAACCCAGCGTCAGGAACTGGCCGGGCTCGACGCGGAGGATCAGCGCCTCGACGCGGTGCGCCGAAAACTCGACGGCGCCGACGATCGTGTGTCGGCGGCCGAGCGCGCGAAGACGGCGGCACAGGCCGCCCTGGAGGCCGCCCAGGCGCGGCACGCCCGCGTGGTGGTCGAACGCGAGCAGTCGCAGGCTACCGATGCCCGGCGGGCACAGCTCGTGGCCGAACGGCAAGCCGCGCTGGCAAGCGCGACTCAGGCGCTGCGCGCGCTCGATGCTCAGGAACAGGCCGAGCAGCAGCGGCTGGAACGCCTCGATCAGCGGGTCGCCAGCCGATTGCAGCAGGAACGACAGCGGCGGCGGGCCTTGGGCCAGTCCCGGCAGCGATGCCTGGTGGTGCTTGCCGAGGCCGGCGCGGTGCGGCACGCCGAAAGGCGCCTGCCGCTGGCGCAACGCGTGCAGACGCAGCGCAGTGCACGCACGCAGGCGTGCCGCGAGCAGGTTCATCAGCTGACGCAGTGCCAGGGGGCGGTACGTCTTGCAGAGCAGCGCGTCGCCGGCATCGAACGGGACGCGGGTCGGGCCGTGCTGAAGGCCGAGGAACTGGCGCGCCGGTTCGGATTGACCGGCGAGGTGCCTTGCGCCGGCACGGACCTGCAGGGGCGTTGCAAGCTGCTGGGTGATGCGCGCGAGGCGCAGGCGCTGATCCCGAACGCCCAGGCGCAGGTCGCTCGGCTGGCCGGCGAGAAGTCCGAGGCGAAACGGGAGCTCACCGACGCACGCCAGCGCTACGAGGCACTGGCCGGCGCGCCGCAGGCCCTGGCGCAGGCCGAGTTCCACGAGACCGTCGCACGCGAGCGGGTGAACCGCTTGTCCGTGATGTGCTCGAAGGCCCAGGCGTGCGCGCAGGCGCAGGCGACCTTGGTCGAGGTCGAGCGGGAGCTGCAGGCGCTGGGGCCCGAGGTGGGTGACGGTGCCGCCGCCGAGACCGCCGACGAGCGCGCGGAGCGCCAACAGATCGCCGCAGCGCGGGCGGCGATCGGGCAACAACGGGATCTTCAGACCACGCACTCCGGCGCGGCGCTGGCGCGCCTGGATCAAGCGCTCGGGTCGCTGCCTCCCGCCTTCGACGAGCAGCAGGTCGCGCAGGCTGCGCGGGCACTGGGCGCCGCGCGGGAAGCGCTCGCCGCAGCCGAGCAGTCGATGCTCACGGCGGTGCGCGAGGCGCAGACGCTCGACGAGGTCGCCAAGCAAGAGGGCGTGCTGGATGAACGTCGCGAACGCCTGCGCGCGCATTGCGCCCGCGTCGAGGATGAACTGGGCAACTGGAGCCTCTTCGCGCGCTGCATGAGCAACGACGGGCTGATCGCGCTGGCGATCGACGACGCGGGGCCTGCGCTGTCGGCACTGGGGAACGACCTGCTGCTGGCCTGCTACGGACCGCGCTTCACGGTGTCCATCCACACCTTGCTGGAAACGTCCAAGGGCGAGCAGAAGGAGGGCTTCGACATCGTCGTGCACGACGGCGACACCGGCGAAAGCAAAAGCGTCAGCATGATGAGCGGGGGCGAGCGCACGTTCGTCGAGTCGTGCCTGACCCGCGCGATCGCGTTGTACCTGGCGCAAAACACCGGCCGCCACTACACGACGCTGTTCACCGACGAGGCGGACGGCGCGCTGGACTCCCAGCGCAAGCGCATGTTCATGGCGATGAAACGGGAAATGCTGCGCCTGGGCGGCTACGAGCGCGAGTTCTTCGTCTCGCAGACGCCGGAGCTGACGGCGATGGCTGATGCCGTGATCGACCTCGACGCGCTGAAGGCGCACGGATGCGAAGCGCAAAGGCCCGTGTCCGCGGCGTAGCGGCCGCAGCCCCCAAGCCGGCAGCGGCCGGCATCGATCATTACGGCTCGGCCCGTGGCGTGTGCGGATCGACGGAGCCATGGTGACCGATTCCCCACAGGTATGCCCGATCGAGCACCTGCTCGATCGCAGGCTCGCTCTTCGCGAGTTGCTCCAGTGCGCACAGCAGGTGATCCGCAACGCCGCGGTGCTTGCTCGCGACGGCCAGGCCGTAGAGCCGCAACAGCCCGCGCGCGAGGCGAAGGCAAGATCCGAGGTCGCTGTTCATCGCAGACCTCCAGGCGGGGCACCACTACCCCGAGTACTGGCAGCGTAGAGCTTGCCCCTGTGTCAAAGTCAACCCCCGGCCGCCGGCCCTCCCTGGGAGGGCGACTGCGGCGGCGGAGGTTCAGCGATGCAGCGAAACCACCTGGGGCTTGTGAGCGCGGCGCACTTCGGCCAACTCCCGGTCGCGCCGCTCGAGCTGCAGCCGCGTCTCCTGCCAAGCCGCGAAGTAGTGGTCGACCAGTGCCGCGAGCTTGGTGAGCTGCTTGCGCAAGGCGGCATTGTCGCGGCGCAGGCGTGCAGCGCGCACGGCGTCATCGGGGCGCCGAAGGTGCTTCTGCTGAGCCGCGTGCAACGCCTGCACGACATCGGGGTGATAGCGGTACAGCGCGTTGCGCGAGATGCCGACCAGTTCGCACAGGGCGGTGGCGGTCAGTGACGGCGGCGAGGCGCTGCCGCCACGCTGTCGAACCATCATCGTCAGCGCCTCGCGCAGACGCTGGGCCGATGCGGTCTTGGTGGCGCCGCGCGCCTGCTTCGTCATGATCGCTCCTTCCCATCGCTGTCGATCGTGCCGACCAGCGACCTTGCCTCATCGAGTCGTGCGCGGACGATTCGCAGGGTCTGCCTTGGCAGGGCAGGCTCGTCCAGCAACCGCTCGCAGCGGTGGAGTTGCTCGACCCAATAGGGTCGATGCCGCTGCGACACCGCGAAGTTCTTGCAGCGCGCGCAGGTCGACGGCTCGCGGCGAGCGGGGTTCGGGCCGGCCGCGTTGCCGAGGCAGGCGCTGTACGCCTCGCGATAGACGCAAAAGCCCCAATCGCAGACGCCGAGCACGAGTCCCGCGTCCACCAGCAGGCGCGCGTAGCTTGCGAGGTCTTCCTTCATGCGCTTGCCCCGAAAGCGTGGGCGATTGGCCACGATCTCTTCGCCGGCCCGTCCGCCCAGGCCGGGGGCCGCCAGCATGTGTTCCCAGGCGTTGACCGACTGCTGCAGGATCTCGGCGTCGATCTCCTGGGCGAGCCGGTAGTCGGACCCGGCGTAGCCATGGTCGGTCTCGGCGCGCTCGCGATGACCGAGTTGCTGGGCCAGCGCGAATAGACACGTGCGATCACGCAACGCCGCGAACCTGGCGAAGGTCTTGCGGCCCTGGTGCGTGGAGAGCCGCCACGGCCGGTCCTGGTGCGTCAGTCCCAGCCAGGCAGCAAAGCGCTGCAGTTGAATGTTGATCCGTGAGATCGATGGAATCTCGAGCAGGTCGGGCCGCACCTCGTGCCACTCGGTCGCCCCGTTGCCGTGCCAGCGGCGCAACCACAGCTCGTCGCGTCCCGCGACGGCGCGCTGCGCGGCGGACAACCCTTCGAGTGCCGCCACGGCCTGCACCGCGGCAGGTGGCGCGACCCATTCATGCGCGCGGCCGTGGTAGCCCGATTGGCGCTTGAAGATCGCCCCGACGATCACGGTGACGGGTTCGCCTACACCGTCGGCGCAACGGCGCTGCACGCAGCCGGCCTTCAGGTGCAGGATCTCGCTGACGCGCGGGCCGACCAGATAGGAGAGGACGACGAAGCAGGCGGCGTAGAGCAGGTCGGTGCGCAGGTCGAGTTCGCGCACCGATCGAACCGGGGATTGCGCATCGGGAATGCCGGCACTGGCGTTGCGAAGCGCGCGTGTTGCTCGCCCGGTGTGCGCATGGCCCGCACCGCGGCCACCGGCGGCCGCCTTCCGATACGTCTGCCAGGCCTGCAGAATGATGGGTGCCTCGCGCGTGACGATGTCGATCGCCGCCTGCAACAAGATCACTGCGACGCTGTCCGGCGTGTAGGGCCAAGGTTGCCGCAGTCCCTCGTGGTAGCCGGCGGCCCGGCGATGATCGTGTCCCGCAAAGGGGTCGAAGGATAGGCAGTCGTCGAGCTCTGCGCCAAATCGATGGAGGTACTCAAACAGGTACAGGTGGCGCAGCACGGTCCCGGGTGCTCGCGGCGAGGAGTGACCTGCCACGGGGCGGGTGCGCAGCCATTGCTGAAACTGCGGCAACGCCGGCGGGTCGAGATCAGCGAAGCGGCTGAAGTGCTCGCGCTCCATCCATTGGAGCAGGCAGCGCAGGGTGAAGAAGTACGTCGCCACGGTGCTCGGGCGCAGTGGCAGCCCAGTGAACATGGAGTGCGTCCGGATGAGGGCGATGAGTTGCTTGCTCGTCTCGCGCAGCGTGGCGTAGCGCTCGTCGGTGAACCGCCGGCCGTCCTGCAGTTCGAAGTCCCAGCGCAGACGCACAGGCCGGCGTTCTTCCAAGGCGTTGCCGGGTGCCAGAACCCAAACGTCGTCCTCCCACTTCGACCCAAGAAGGAACCAGCCGCGATCGTCGGCGTGTTCGGCCTCGGTGGCGACAGGACGATCGAGGACTTGGTGTTGCAGGGCAGGCACGACGTGGCCCTCATCGCAAGTCCGGCAGCGGCGGCAACCGCGGCATCAACAGATCGGCCGCCGCGAGCTCCCGAGCGGAGAAGCGCGGCAGGATGTCTTCTTCGAGGATGCGCAGTTGGGGCGCGTAGAAGGCCTGCCAGCGCGCCGGATGCAGCGTCGCCGCCGCGGCGCGAAGATGGTCACGCGCCTGGAGCAGACGAGCCATGGTCAGCGGTGCCGGCGTGATCACGGCGTTGGGGCAGGTGAAGCAACCCATGAAGTTGGTGCAGAGCTCGCCAGGGCGTGTACCCGGCGCGGTGCCGGCCAGCGGATCCCTGCAGTCGAAGCCAAACATCGACACCAGCTCGCCCGGCGGAAGCGCGCTCGGCGCCGCCACTGCGGCCGCCTGCGGAGTCGGCGTGTTCGGCGCCGCGGTGAGGTGCTCGAGGAAGGCCTCCTGCAGCGCGGCGATGCGCATGTGGTTGTGCCTTCGCACGACCGGCGCCTCGACATAGCGAACGGTCGTCGCGACGTTGGCGTGATTGGCCACTGCCCGCGTTCGCACCAGATCGCCGGTGGCGCGGTAGAAGCTGCACAGAACGCTCGGCCGGATGCTCGCCAACGCAAACGCCGGCAGGCCGTGGCGTTCGCAGAATTGCGAAAGCAAGTGGTGGACCGTGATGGTGGACATCGCGTTCACGGTGCGCAGCCCCTTGAAAATGAACAGGCGGTCGCGTTGCGCCGGCGGCGCCAGCGGCCGCAGCCGCTCGTTCCAGGCGAGGATGTCCCGCACCAACGCCGGCGGCTCGAACGGGGCGTTGCGTTCGAACGTACGCCGCTGCAGGCGACCGGCGCGGGCCTTGAACCACACCAGCGCCTGGCGGTTCTCCAGAAGGGGAACATCCTGCAGGCAGTCGCGCCCGAGTTCGACGATGGGCTCGGGGTTGCCGGCCGCATGGATCAGGATCGCCAGGTAGTACGGCAGCAGTGAGACGGCACGTGGGTACAGGAACGGTTCGATCTGCTTGGCGCCGCCCCAGCGACGCACCGCCGCCTGCATCCGATGGTTGCCGCGCCGGTCCAACTCGAGCTTGCTGGGCACGATGCCGTGGAAGCGCCGATCGACCTCGGCCAGGAGCCAACCCAAGGAACCGGGCTTGTCACCGTCCGCGGCGCGTTGCTCGGCGGCCGATGCGCGGAGCTGCCGAAGGGCGGCGATCTCCACTTCGCAGGCCTGCAGGATGGCGCGAAGCTCGCGTGCCGTCAGCGTTGCGCGTCTGGGTCTGTCGCTGCCCCGCCCTGGGAAGGGCGTGAAGGGGTGCTCGATGCGGTCGACCAGATCGGGGCGGCAGCGCTCGAGCCAGCGAAGCAGTTGGCGCAAGGCACCGTAGGTGCTGGCCCGCGTGGAGATGGCCCAGGGCGTGCCGTCCGCGCGTCGTTGCGCGTTGAGCCACTCGATATAGCGCACGAGCAGCTGGCGGTCGAGGCTCGCAAGCGACGAGACGGCTCCCGATTCGACCGCGAAGCGGTTGAAGGTCAGCACCGTGCTCCAGGATGACTTGATGCCGCGCGGCGAGCGGGCTCCGCAATGACTCCAGAACGCCTGCGCCAGCGCAAGCCGCACGTCCTCAGGCAGTGACAACGATGAGAAGTCGATCACCGTCCGGCGAACAAGGCGCGGGGCATCGAAGCGCGCGGGTTGCACACCGTCTACTGGCGTCGCCACGGGTTCGTGCGACAGAGGCCGGCGGATGCTCGAACGCGGCGAGTTCATGGCACCACTTCCTGCGATAGCAGCGTGTCGAGCACGTCCTTGAGAACGCATGGGTCGACGGCGATGGCGCGAAGGTAGCGGTCGGTGGTCTCGACGTGCTCGTGGCCGAGTAGCACCTTCACGACAATCAGCGGGTTGATCTTGGCGCCACGGTCCACCAGGTGTTCGAGCCGGGCGAGAAGCATGCACGCGAAGGTGGCCCGCAGCAGGTGCGTGGTGGCCTTGAACCCGCAGGCAACACCAGCTTGGCTCACGGCTCGCTGATAGGCGTTCTTGCCAGCAGGGGCGCCGCGGGCATTGATGAATAGCGCCTTGTGGTCAACGATGCGACCCCTGCGTCGGGCGCGCGCGAACCAAGCGAAGCGATGGCCGCTGACGTAGCCATCGGTCTCGTCGAGCAGGCTGGCCGGCGCGATCACATGGCCTGGCTTGCGGCCCTTGCGAACGACCTCGATGGAGTGATGCAGCGTCGATGACGCCGGGCGGGCACCGATGTCGCTGAGACTGAGGCGCAGGAGCTCACTCACCCGCAGGCCCGTGTACAGCTGCCAGCGGGCCATCAGGTCGTAAGGCGGCGCGAGCGCCGCGAGGAGTTCGCGCGCCTGCTCGGAGACCAGAGGCCGCGGCATCGCCTCGTATTGCCGAAGAATGAAGAGGCTGCGTTCGTAGGTCTGCGCGTGACTGGCCTGCGTCGGCCGATAGTGTCGTGCGAGCTGAAAGTCTCGCGTCTTGTCGGCCAGCGGCGAGGCGTGCAGCCAATGCGTGCGAACCGCCCACTCGTAGAAGCGAAGCACGCCGCGAACGCGGTGGTTGATGGTCGACGTCCGGTACGGCCGGTCGGTGTGCGGGCTCGGCTGGGCCATCATGCGGTTGCGATAGGCCACGAGGTCGACAGCATCGGCGCTGTCCCACGCGATGTCGTTCTGCTCGAGCGTCTCGAACCAGTCGTAGAGGATCTCGGCGTAGGTCCTCAGCGTGTCGTCGGTGTGGGCGCGCTGGACCGAATGTTCATGCAGGAAGGCGACCGCCGGCTCGATCAGCTGCCATTGGCGCGTGAACAGAAGCGGAAATCCGGATGGGCGGGGCTCGCGCACGGTGACGGCGCGCGCCTGCTCTGCGGCGGCGCGAGTTCGCGCGGCCACCTCATCGGGAGTCGGCAGCGAGGCCTTGCGGATGATCTGCACCATGGGGCACTGCCTTGCCGTTCAGAAGCTTGACGGCTTCGACGAACGGCACATCCAAGAGGTGAATCGCCAAGTCGATGGCGCCGCCTCCACCACGCTTCGCGCGCGTGTCGTACCACTTGGGACCAGTCGTCACGATCTCGAAGTCGCCGCGGTCAGTGCTCAGGTGCCAGCGCTGGCTCTGATCGTCCTTGACCGGCCGATACGTCGGGTCAGACTTGACATGGGCGGACAGCAGCTCGAGCGCGTCGCACGCCGGCATCTGGCGAAGCCTTGTCAACGTCGAGGCACTGAACGATCTACGTTGGCGGCGCGCGACCATTGCCACAATCTCCGGCAGGGTTGACTCAAAACGCGGGACGCGGCGGGCTACTCGCCTCTGAAAGAGGCATGGGCTGCCCGGGTGTGAGATCACTGTAGGCGGCGCCGCTGATCAATCCAAGGACGTTGACAGTTGCGAATGCAACCTTCCATCCCTACCTGACCATGCCGTCGCGGGCGGCGCAGGCCGGGCCGGGCGGTTTCTCGTACTACGACCAGGTCTGTCTGCCCGAGAACGAGAAGGACCTGCACTGGGCGCACGCCGGGCGCTGCTATCGGTCGCAGGTGGTCATCCGCATGAACGGCCGCACCGCGAGCCGCCGCAGGACCGAGGGCTACCTGCTGACGCTGGATGAAGCCGGCACATGGTCTCCCGCCGCGCTGTCCGATGGCACCGTCTCCGATGGCAAGGTCGAGACCTATGCGCGATGCGTCGAGGCCATCTGCGGGCCGGCGGACACCTTCTTTACCTCGGTCTTCTCGGCACAAGGGAAGCGGCAGCTCAGCACCTACCGCAACGGCGAGATCAAGGTCCTGCTGGCCGATCTGCTGGGGCAGGAGGACATCCGCGCGCTCGGTCAGAAGGCGGGCGAGACGGCGCGGCAGCTGAAGGCGGCGCTGGCGGCGTTGCGCGCTGAATCGACCGCGTTCGATGCCGAGCGCCAGCGGTTGGAGGATGACGCCCGTCGATGGCACGGCGTAGACGAGAGGGTCAAGGCGGCGCAAGCCAGCCAGCAGGCAGCCCACGAACAACGGGAGGCTGCGCGAACGCACGAGGTGTCATTGATGGCCCTGCAGGAGCAGGCGAAGGCTGTCGAGAGCCGGCGAGGGCGGTTGGTGGAGGAACTGGCGGGCGCCCGTGCCGAGGGTGATCGCACCCTGCAGGACCTGCGCACGCAGGACCGGGAGGCAACGGAGCAACTCGCACGGCTCGACGGTCGTGTGGCGCAGCGTGTCGCGCAGGCCAGGGCGCAGCGCGAACGACTGGAGGTCCGCATCCGGTCCCTGCAGCGGGTGCTGGCGGACGAGGCAACGGTGGCTCGAGCCGGCCGCCGTCTGCCGCTGGCGACAGAGGTGGTGCGTCGCCGCGAGGACCGCGTGCTGGCGCTTCGCGATGCTGTCCAGGACCTTGCGCGTCGTCGCGATGCCGTCGCAGGGCTTGGGCAGCGGCTGGCATCGCTCGAGCGCGAGGCGGGGCAGGCCGCGCTCCAGGCGGAGGACCTGAGTCGCCGCCTTGCCATGAGCAAGCGCGTGCCGTGCAGCGGCATGCCCATGCAGGGTCAATGCACCCTGCTGTCGGACGCACGCGAAGCGGCGGCGCTAGCGCCGAGCGCGCAGCAGCGCATCCGTCAACTCGCTGCGGAGCGGGACAGTCTTCGGCTTGAACTGCAAGCCGTGCAAGAGGCGGTGAGCCTCAACGTCGGCGCACCGCAGAGCCTGAGCCGGGCCGAGTGCCAGTCGAGGCGAGCCCTGGCCCGTCAGACGGCCTTTGCCGCCTTAGCTGCGCGCGGGGCGGAGATAGGCCAGGCGCGCGCGGGTCTTGTCGAAGCGGAGGACGAACTCGCCGCTCTTCCCCCCGCTCTAGACCCGTCGGCCGGGGCGGACATCGCGATCGACACCGACTCCGAAGCGGCCGAGCGCCAGCAGATCGTCGCCAGCCGGATGCGCGTTGCCGAGCGTGTCTCGCTGCTGGAAGCTCAGACCCAGCTGGCCATCCAGCGACTCCAGACCGTGATCGATGCACTGCCGTCGCCGCCGGATGCTGCGCGGCTCGTACAGGCCCGGGCCCAGGTGGAGCGCTGGCAATGTGTCCTGGATGAGGCGGAGCGCTCGCATCTGGCTGCCGTCCGCGACGCGCAGGCGCTTGCCGCCCTGTCGGCCCAGATGGAGGAGCATGGCCGGCGGCGCGACGCAGCCGCGGCACGCACGGCACGGGTGGAGCAGGAACTCGCCAACTGGCTGCTGTTCGCCCGCTGCATGGGCAACGATGGCCTGATCGCGCTGGCCATCGACGATGCGGGACCGACCTTGTCCGGCCTGGTGAACGACCTGCTGCTGGCCTGCTATGGCCCGCGCTTCACGGTGGCCATCGAGACCTTGCAGGAGACGGCCAAGGGCGAGCAGCGCGAGGGCTTCGACATCCGCGTCTACGACGCAGAGTCGGGCGAGGACAAGAGCGTCACGGCGATGAGCGGCGGCGAGAGGGTCTGGATCAACGAGTGCCTGGTGAGGGCCGTCGCGCTGTACCTGGCGCAGAACACCGGCCGGCGCTACGACACCCTGTTCTCCGACGAGACCGACGGACCGCTGGACCCGGAGCGCAAGCGCATGTTCATGGCGATGAAGCGGCGAGTGCTGGAACTGGGTGGGTATACGCGGGAGTTCTTTGTGTCGCAGACGCCGGAACTGACAGCGATGGCAGATGCGGTGATCGATCTCGAAGCGATGAGCGCGGCGCGGTGTCCTGGGTGAGCGGCCTCCGCCGGGCCACCGGAGGCCACGTCCTGAAAAGTGGAGTTATCAGGACGTCATTTGAGCTCGTTATTTCAGCCAAACTCGGCAGGCCGCTCACACAAGAGAAGTTGTGTTTCATGCCGGCGCTCAGCAGACAACTCATCAAGCTACGCCTGTGGACCGGTTGACGCAACCCGGCCAATGAGAGCGACGGTGATGCTTGGCTACAGTACCGGATCAGTGAAGCGGGGATGGCTGAGAGGGTTGACGTGCCGTTTGACCTGGCATGGGAGGCGTGCGGTTTGGTGATCAGGTACTCAGGAAACCTGATGGCCAGTGACGTGCTGGCGTGTCACGAGCGGATTGCGGCGGACCCCCGCTTTGACGACCTTCGCTTTGCCATCGTGGATGCGCGCTCGGTTCAGGCGCTGACGGCCACGAGCGCCGAGATCGAGCTGATCGAGGCCTTCCTGCAAGGTCCGGCGATGACTAACCCAGCGATCTCCGCCGTGTTCGTGGCCACCGAACCGTCTGTTCTCGCTGCCCTGGGCACCTACAACGCCATCAGCGACCGTGCCTACCGGATCACTGTTTGCGATTCGCTCACCGAGGCGCGCGCGCAGTTGGGCGCACGGCCTGCGCAACCGCGTTCATCGTAGATCGCGCGCCTGGTCCACTTGCGGCGAACAAGCGACGTCGCCGCAGACTCAGAGGCCGCGCTTCGCACGGGTAAGCAGCGTACAGACCTCTGTGGAAACTTGCGCAAAACGGGATCCGGCCCCGATCAGGCGCTCGGCCTGTTCAACGGCGCCCGCATTGATTTGGCGCGCGACCTGTCCGGCAGCGTTGTGAAACTCCGCGTGCCGCTCGAGCAAGGCGGTGAACCCAGGCGCCGAGCCCCAACGTCGTCCGCCATTGCCATGGAGCCACTGACCCAGCGGACAGCGATCGTCGCGGCAAAGCGTGTCAGCGTCGAGCGAAGACCGCTCGGCGATTGCCTTGCGCAGCCTGACCTTCCATTGCCGATGCGCCTCGATGGCCTTGTCGAAGTCGAAGTCAGTCACCACCGCCGGTGCGGCCTCCACCGCGAGTTCCAGGCCCGCGGGAAGCTTAAATCGATCGACCTCCTGTGCCAGGGTAAGGGCCTGGTCCTTCATGGCTTCGGCCGCTGCGGCCGTCTGCTCCACCAATGCGGCGTTCTGTTGGGTCATGCGGTCGAGTTCGTTGACCGCTTGGCCGATCTGGGCCACGCCCTGGCTCTGCTCGCGCGAGCCTTCGGCGATGTTGGAGAGCAATCCGCTGACCCGCTGCGAAGCGGCGACGATCTCACCCATCCGCTCGCCGGCCGTGTTGACCACGGCGGCTCCCGCGTTGACCTGTTCGACGCTGCCGCCGATGAGTCCCTTGATTTCGTGGGCCGCGTGCGCCGCCCGCTGCGCCAAGGTGCGGACTTCGGATGCCACGACTGCGAAGCCGCGACCCTGCTCTCCGGCACGCGCGGCCTCGACAGCCGCGTTGAGCGCCAGGATGTTGGTCTGGAAGGCGATGCCGTCGATC
>DASTJE010000012.1:0-10225 GCA_035716845.1 Burkholderiaceae bacterium | reverse complement strand
TGGCGTTGAGCGCGTTGTGGGTGTCGGGGCGGTTCAGCGTCAGGCGCGCGACGCCGCGGGCGTCGACATCGAGCAACAGAGTCTGGAATGCGGGTGGGGTCATGGTCACATGCGATAGACAGGGGTCGCCGTCTTGCGGATTGGTCGGCGCGCGCACAGTGCGAGCGCCAGGCCCAGCACGTCGCGCGATGACGACGGGGCAATCAGGCCGTCGTCCCACAGCCGCGAGGTGGCGTAGTAAGGATCCGATTGGCGCGCGTACTGCTCGCGCACCGCACGTTCCGTTTCCGCCAAGCGTGCCTCGTCGGCCGGGCCGCGCAGGTTGGAGCGTGCGAGTTCCAGCATCACGTTGCTGGCGATGTCGGCGCTCATCGTCGCCACCTGCGCGCTCGGCCAAGCGAACAGGAACTCGGGCTCGAAGCCACGCCCGCACATGCCGTAGTTGCCCGCGCCGTAGGAGCCGCCGACGATCAGTGTGAGTTTGGGCACGCGTGCGCACGACACGGCGTAGACCATGTTCGCACTGTGCTTGGCGATCCCGGCGCGCTCGGCCTCGCTGCCGACCATGAAGCCGGCGATGTTCTGCAGAAACAGCAGAGGCACGCCGCGCTGGTTGGCCAGCTCGATGAAGTGCGTGCCCTTCAGGGCCGCCTCGGCGACGAGCGCCCCGTTGTTGCCGAGGATGCCGACCGGATGGCCGTGGATGCTGCCGAAGCCGGTGACGAGCTGGGCACCCCAGTCGGGCTTGAATTCGTGCCACTCGCTGCCATCGACCAAGCGCGCGATGATCTCGCGCGCGTCATAGGGCTGCTTGGGGTCTGCCGGCACCAGGGCGTCGAGTTCGGCCGTGTCGTACAGCGGCGGACGCGGCGCCAGCGGCGGTGCCGGCAGCGCCGCCGCCGGCAGGCTGGCGACGATCTCGCGCAGGCGCGCCAGCGCCTGCGGCTCGTCGTCGGCCAGGTGGTCGTTCACGCCCGAGACCAAGGTGTGCATCGCCGCGCCGCCCAGCGTCTCGCCATCGACGGTTTCGTTGATCGCGATCTTCACGATCGAGGGGCCGCCGAGGTGGATGCGCGCGTTGCCGCGCACCATGATCACCTCGTCCGACAGCGCCGGAATGTAGGCGCCGCCGGCCGTGCAGCCGCCGAACACGGCGGAGATCTGCGGCACGCCGTCCTGCGACATGCGGCACTGCTGGAAGAAGTTGTTGCCGAAGTGGTCGCGATCCGGGAACACACGATCCTGCTCGGGCAGGAAGGCGCCACCGCAGTCCACGAGATAGAGCACCGGCAGCCGCAGCCGCCAGGCGATCTCCTGCGCGCGGCGGTGCTTCTTGACCGTCTCGTGGAAGAAGGAGCCGCCCTTCACCGTGGCGTCGTTGGCGATGAACATGCATGGCTGACCGGCGACGATACCGACGCCGGTGACGATGCCCGCGGCCGGCACCTCGTTGCCGTACTGTCCCCAGGCAGCCAGCGGAGAGAGCTCCAGGAATGCCGTGCCGTCGTCGCACGCGAAGTCGATGCGTTCGCGCGCCAGCAACTTGCCGCGCGCGCGGTGGCGCTCGATGTGCGCATCACGACCGCCGACCGCCACCATCGCGAGGCGCTCGCGCAGCAGCGAAAGCTGCTGCCGCCCGTGGCGCTCCGACGCCTGATCCACGCCAGCGACGAAGCGGCTCTTGATCAACGCCATGTCGACGGCCCGGTGGTACAGCGCGCATTCGGCTTGGTCGCAGCAGACAAGTTCATGACGAGGGCCTTCGCGTCAAGCGGGTGGTTCGGACGGGCATCTTACGTCAGTCAAACAGTCGTTAGGCGCGTGCTTGTGTGGTCAGCGGCCAAAGCGCGACGCTCGTCAGCGCCGCGACCATGACGAACGCGAGCCGGTAGCCACCTCCGACAGCCAGGACGACGCTGAACAGCACGGCGGCCATCACATAGGCGATCAGCAGGAGCAAGGTCGCACCGGCCATGGCTTCGTTGAGCGACTCACGCGGTGCAATGCGGGCCATTTCTGCAAACAGGACGCCGTTCCAGCTCGCCACCGTCAAACCACCGAGCACCGACAGCGTCACCACCGCCCAGGCTGGCCAGGCAGGTGTGCAGAACGCGAACGCGAGCGTGGTCAACGCCGACGCGGCGGCCATCCAGCGCAGTACGCGCAGG
Source organism: Burkholderiaceae bacterium (assembly GCA_035716845.1). Lineage (GTDB taxonomy): Bacteria > Pseudomonadota > Gammaproteobacteria > Burkholderiales > Burkholderiaceae_C > CADEEN01. The sequence continues at coordinate 8,057 of DASTJE010000012.1, read as the reverse complement.
CCGTCGCCGAGCCTGTCCGAGGCGAAGCCGGCCAGCGGTCGCCCGAGCACGCTGACCGTCTGCATGAGAGCGAACTGCCCCCCGGCCGCCACCAGCGACCATCCCAATTGCGAAACGAGGTAGGTCACGAGAAACGCGAACCAGGTGCTCTGCCCCGTCGCCAGGCATCCTCCGACGATGCCCATGCGGCGCATGCCCGGCATGGCGACGAGCGTCTGCAGCGGGCGGCGCAGGGCATCCATGGAGCCGAAGTGCCGCCAGCGCAGCCGCAGCGTCCGGTCCCGCTGCGCATCGACTCGCCGCCGCCATGGTTGCACCGCCGACAGCGCGGCTGCACCCAACGCGGCCGCCACCAGGATGGCCCCTTCCAACCCGAGCCATTGCGCCGCACCCGGGAGGAGCAGGCCCGCCGCCACGCCGCCCAGCGGCACGCCGGCCTGCTTGACCGAGAACAGCAGATTACGGTGGCTTGGCGGCGCATAGCGCTGCAACACGTCCATCCCGGCCGTCGACGGCGGGCCGATCGACAGGCCGATGATCAGCGAGCCCACCACCAGTGCCCCGGCCGACGGCAGCGCGCACAGCAGCGTGCCGGCGACGCCGAGCGCCATGCCGATCTGCAAGGTGCGCATCGAGCCGAGGCGACGCTGCAGTGGCGCGGCGAGCAGCAGCACGAAAATGGAGCCGCCCGAGATCAGCGCCGTCAGGTAGCCGACGCTCTCGGCCGGCCAGCCGACGCGGGGCCCCAATGTCGGTGCAAGCGTCGGCGGAATGCGCGACAGGAACGATACGGCCGTCTGCACCACAAGCATGGCCACCAAGGGCCCGACCCAAGCCTCGGCCGACTCGGGCGGGTGAATCGGCGGCGGAGGCGACTCTGCGGAATCCCCGCTCTGTGCCATCGGAGCCGGTGACCGGTTCAGCAGCGCATCGCGGCAAGCGTGCCGCTGCGCATCAGTCGACCGTTGAGCGGCCGACCGATGATGCGTTCGGCCAGACGGGCAGCCTCGACGAGCTGCTCGAGATCGAGCCCGGTGTCGACGCCCATTTCTTCGCACATGAAGGCCATGTCCTCCGTGCAGATGTTGCCTGCTGCGCCGCCGTGCTTGTGGCCGGCGAAAGGGCAACCGCCCAGACCCGCCACCGAGCTGTCGAACAAGTCAACACCCATCTGCATCGCGGCATAGACGTTGGCACCGCCCACGCCGCGCGTGTCGTGCAGGTGCAGACCGATGCGCGCCTGCGGCACCAGCTCGCGCACGGCACCGATGCGGCGCTTGATCTCCTCCGGGTTGGCCCAGCCCATAGTGTCGGCGAGGTAGAACGCCGGGAACCGAATGCGACGATCGGCGCAGGCGTCGACCAGCCAGCGCACGACATCGGTGACGGCCGACACCGGGACCGGCCCGCCGAGGTTGCAGCCAAAGGCGGTGACGACGTAGGCCTGCTCGAACGGAATGCCCAACGCGATGTAGCGGTCGATCCACGCCAGCTGGCGCTCGCGGTTCTCGGCCACGCTGCAGTTGTTGTTGCGCTGCGAGAAGGGCTCGGTGACGTAGAACACCACCTTGCCGTCGATGTCGATGTTGTCGCAGGCGCGCGCACGCTCGAAGCCGCTCTCGTTCAGCCACAGCCCCGTGTAGCGCGTACCGGGCCGCTTGCGCAGCCTGGCGAACAGCTCGGGCGAGTCGGCCATCTGCGGCACGGCGCGTGGGCTGACGAACGAGGCGCACTGCACCTGCCTGAGGCCTGAGGCGGCCAGCGCATCGATCAGGGCCAACCGATCGTCCAGCGGATAGGTTCCCTTCTCCATCTGGAAACCCTCGCGCGGGCCTTCCTCGTGAAACTCGACGCGTCGCGGCAGCATGGACATCTTGGTTCTCGCTCAGGACGTCGCGGCCGGGGTGACCTCGGCCAGTCTTTGGTGGCGCTCCACCATGTCGCCGACCGCGCAGTTCAGCAGCGTCAGCGTTCCATCGATTGGCGCGCTCACATGCAGCTCCATCTTCATAGACTCCAGCACGATCACCGTCTGGCCTGCACCCACCGCATCGCCGGGGGCCGCCTTCAGCGCCACCACCTTGCCCATCATCGGTGCGAGCAGGGCGCCGCCGGCGCCCTCTTCGCCCAGCGCACCGCCGAGGTAGGGCGTGCAGCCAAAGACGCTGCGCCCGAGCGCGCTGACGACCTCGATGCCCGCCGCAACCTCGGCCACGGCCACCTCGATCACCCGTTGCCCGACATGCAGCAGGCGGCGCCCGGATGCCAGCGCCGCCGGCACATGCAAGGCCGCGGCCACGGACTGCTCGGCGAGCAGCAGCTGCACCGTGCCGTCGGTCGCCGGCGCGGAACATCGAACCGGCCACTGCGCCTGGCCGGCGGACAGCACGACGCTCGGCAGCGGGGCGACCGCGACAGTGCTCACGCCCAGCCGCCAGCCGGTGAAACTGCCGGCCTCGCTCCAGCAGCCCAGTTCAGGCGCCAGGGCGCGCTCACGCTGCAACCAGTGAAGGGCCGCGGCAGCAACGTGTTCGATCGGCTCGGCCGCCGTCACCGGCGTGGCCGTGGCCGCGGCAGTGCTTTCGTCGATGAGCCGGGTGTGGAAACTCGCATCGCGCGTCTGCGGCCAGTGCAGCAGCTCGTGCAGGAACTGCAGATTAGTCGTCAGACCGATGACCGTGGTGTCGCGCAGGCCTGCGGCCAGTGCGCGCCGTGCCGAATCGCGGTCGGACCCGCTGGCGATCAGCTTGGCGATCATCGAGTCGTAGTACGGAGTAACCTCGTCGCCGCTGTCGACCCCCGCCTCGACACGTACCGCGGAACGGCCGAAGTCGACACGCTCGAGGCGGCCCGTGGTGGGCAGGAAACCGGCAGCAGGATCTTCTGCACACAGGCGCGCCTCGAAGGCATGGCCATCGCAGCGCACATCGCACTGCGCCAGCGGCAACGCACCGGTGTCTGCGATGCGCAGTTGCAGTTCGACCAGGTCCAGGCCGGTGACCTCCTCCGTCACCGGATGCTCGACCTGCAGCCGCGGGTTGACCTCGAGAAAGAAGTACTCGTCGCCGGCAACCACGAACTCGACCGTGCCCAGCCCTCGGTAGCGCACCGCCTCGGCGAGTTTGACGGCGTCGGCCAGCAGTCGCTCGCGCAAGGCCATCGGCAGCCCTGCGCTCGGCGCCTCTTCGATGACCTTCTGGTGGCGGCGTTGCAGCGTGCACTCGCGCTCGTAGAGGTGGATGGCGCGGCCATGGCCGTCGCCGGCGACCTGCACCTCGATGTGGCGCACACGCGGCAAATATCGTTCGACGATCATCTCACCGTTGCCGAAGGCCTTCCCGGCTTCGCGCATCGCGCTTTCGATGCGGGTCTGCAAGCCGTCGAGCGATTCGATGACCGCCATGCCGCGGCCGCCACCGCCGGCCACCGCCTTGAGCAGCACCGGCAGCGGCATGCCCTGCACCGTCGACGCCACGGCCGCCGCGTCGCTGATGCCTCCCCGGCTGCCGGGCACGACAGGCACCCCCACCGAAGCAGCCTCGAGCTTGGCCTGCGCCTTGCCGCCCAGACGTTCCATCGTCTCCGCGGTCGGACCGATGAAAACGAGGCCGGCAGCGTCGAGCGCGCGCACGAACTCGGGGTTCTCCGAGACAAATCCGAAACCCGGATGCACGGCGTCGGCCCCCACCCGCTTGGCCGCCGCGACGATTGCGTCGATGCGCAGGTAGCTGTCGGCGGGAGCGGCAGCGCCGAGTTCGACGGATTCACCGATCTCGCGCACGTGGCGCGCATGGCGGTCGGCGGCCGAGTGGACCGTGGCGACTTTCAGGCCGAGGCGGCGGCAGGTGCGCGCGATGCGGCAGGCAATCTCGCCGCGATTGGCGATCAGAACCTTGTTGATGCGTTGCATGATGGGGGCCTCAGAAGCGGAACACGCCGAAAGGCGTGGGTTTGGCCGCAGTCCGGGAGGCCAGGTCGAGCATGAGGCCCATCACGTCGCGCGTCTCGGTGGGCGCGATGATGCCGTCGACCCAAAGATTGGACGAGAAGTTGTCCGCCGGCTGGAAGTCCTCGTAGATCTTGCGCACCGGCCGCTTGAAGGCCTCCTCCTCCTCGGGCGTCCACTCACGCCCTTCGGTCTTGTTGATCTGCCGGCGCACCAGCGCCATCACGGTGGCCGCCTGCTCGGGGCCCATGATCGCGGCGCGGGCATTGGGCCAGGCGAACATGGCCGTGGGATTGAACGGACGACCGCACATGGCCAGATAGCCTGCGCCGTAGGACGCGCCGATGAGGATCGTGTACTTCGGAACGTTGGCCGACGCCATCGCGGTGATCATCTTCGCGCCTGCCTTCGCGATGCCGGCCTGCTCGGCGGCGCGGCCGACCATGAAGCCGGTCACGTCGGCCAGGAACAACAGCGGGATGTCGCGCTGGCAGCACAGGTCGATGAAGTGCGCCGCCTTCATCGCGCTTTCCGGGAACAGCACGCCCTGGTTGGCGAGAATCCCGATCTCGTGGCCGTGGATGCGCGCGAAGCCCGTCAGCAGCGTGTCGCCGTACAGCGGCTTGAACTCCTGGAAGCGGCTGTCATCGACCAGCCGGGCCAGGATCTCGCGCGTATCGGTCGGGATCTTCGGGTCGCGGCTGATGAGGCCATGGATCTCCCGCGGGTCGTGCCGCGGCGGTCGGCTGGGCAGCTTGGTCCAGCGCGGCCTGGGCGGCTCGCCCAGTTCACGCAAAACCTCACGCGTCAGTGCCAGTGCATGGCGGTCGTCGCTGGCGATGTGGTCGGTCACGCCGCTGACGCTGCAATGCATCTGTGCGCCACCGAGCGACTCGCCGTCGACCGTCTCGCCGGTGGCGGCAAAGGTCAACTCGGGGCCGCCGAGGTACATGTAGCCCTGTTCCTTGACGATCACGATCTCGTCGCAAAGCGCCGGGATGTACGCACCACCCGCCGTGCAGGGCCCGAGGACCACCGCGATCTGCTGGATGCCCTCGGCGGACATGCGGACCTGGTTGTTGAAGATGCTGCCGAACTGCCCCACGTCGGGGAAGATGTTGGACATGTCAGGCAGGAAGGCGCCACCGCTGTCGACGAGCGTCACGCAAGGCAGCCGGTGCGCCCAGGCGATCTGCTGCGCGCGCACGTGCTTCTTGCATGTCATGCCGTAGTAGGTGCCGCCCTTCACGGTGGCGTCGTTGGCGATCACCATGCACGGCCGGCCATTGATCAGCCCGATGCCGGTGATGATGCTCGCACCCGGCGGCACGCCGTCATAGAGCCCCTCGCCCGCCAGCATCCCGAGCTCGAGAAACGGCGAACCAGGATCCAACAGCACCTCGACGCGGTCGCGCGGCAGGATCTTGTTGCGCGCGAGGTGCTTTTCGCGTGCCTTGTCCGGGCCGCCGGCCAGCGCCTGCCGGCGGCGCTCATGCAGGGTCGAGATCAGCGACTCATAGGCCGAGCGATTGGCCTGGAACTCGGCATCACTGGTTGACGCTCGGGGTACGAGGATGGTCATTGATGGAGTACAAATGGACGGCCGGGCGAGTGCAACACCGCCCCGCCTGTCACGACTTGAAGACAGGTGGGCGGCGCGCTTCGAAGGCGGCCAGGCCCTCGGAGACATCGTCGTTGAGCAGTTCGCGCGAGATCCGCACCTGCTCCAGCTCCAGCCCCTCGTTCAGCGGCTGGTCGAGGCCCTGCCGCGCCAGGTGTTTCATGGTTGCCAGACCGATACGGCTGCGCGAAGCGAGTTGGGCGCAGTACGCCATCGAAACCTCCGCCAGCTTGTCGGGTTCGACGACGTAGTTCACCAGGCCCCAGGCGAAGGCCGTCGACGCGTCGATCCAGCGCGCGCTGTAGAACAGGTCCAGCGCGCGCCGCACGCCCACGATGCGCGGCAGGCGTTGCGATCCGCCCCAGCCCGGTACCAGGCCGTACTGCGCGTGCTGATCCCCGAACCTGAAGTCGCTGGACGCGAAGACCACGTCGCAGGCCATCATCAGCTCGCTGCCTCCTGCCAGCGCCAGGCCCTGGCAAGCGGCCACCACCGGCAGCGAACTCGCTTCCAAGCGCTGCAAGACCACGTGGCCGTAGCGAATGAAGTGCTCAATGTCGGCTGGACGGCTGCGCAAGCGCTTGACCTCGTCCAGGTCGGCACCGGTGCAGAAGTGCTTGCCCTGCGCCCGAACGAGCACCGCACGAACTCCCGAGCCCGGCGCCTCGAACTCGTCCAACGCCTCGGCGATCGCTGCGTGAACCGCCAACGACAGGCAATTGAACTTGTCGGGGCGCGCCAGCTCGATCACGCCGACGCCACCCTCGCGGCTGATGCGCACGGGCTTGTCCGTGCTCATCGCTTGTTCTCCGCAGCGTATTGCACCGCCATGCGGCCAGCGCGCTCGCGCGCGACGATGAGCTTCATCACCTGCGCCGTGCCGTCGCCGATCTCCAGGCCCATCACGTCACGCAGGCGCTGCTGGTGCGGCAGGTCCATGCTCCATCCGTAGTGTCCGAAGGTCAGAATGCACTGGTGGATGGCGTCGAACGCCGTCTTCGGCCCCATCCATTTGACCATCGCCGCTTCCGCGGTGTGCGGCTGCCCGGCATCGCGCAGCGCCAGCGCGTGATAGCTCAGCTGGCGACACGCCGCGATCAGGGTCTCGAACTCGACGATGGGGAACGACACGCCCTGGTACTGCACCAGCGGCGCACCCATGGCCTGGCGCTCTTTGACGTACTCCCAGGTCTCGTCGATCGATGCCTGCGCCGCGCCAAGGCACTGCAGCGCGATCAGGATGCGGCTGAAGTCGAAGCCCTGCATCACCTGCGTGAAGCCCTTGCCCTCTGGGCCCATCATGTTCTCGGCCGGCACGCGCACCTCGTCGAAGAACACCGAGCCGCGGCCGATGATCTTGCTGCCCAGATCGTTGAAGCGCGTGCGCTGGATGCCGGGCAGGTCCATCGGCACCAGGAAGGCGCTGATGCCGCGTGCGCCTGCGTCGGCGGCGCCGGTGCGGGCGAACAGGATCATCGCATCGCACTGGTCGGAGAAGGTGATCGAGGTCTTTTCGCCGGAGAGCACGAAGTGCTGGCCCTCGCGCCGCGCCTTGAGCTGCAGATTGGCCGCGTCTGAGCCGCCACGCGGCTCGGTCAGGCCGAGGCCGATGATGGCCTCGCCGGCGACGAGCCGGGTGTTCCAGTGGCGCGCCAGCTCGGGATTCGCGTTGCGGTGGACGATGGCACCCATCAGCGACCCCAGCAGCTGCAGATAGCTGATGTTGAAGTCGCCGTAGGCCATCTCCTCGGTGATGATCCCTGAGGTGACGCCGCTCAGCCCGAGACCGCCGTACTCCTCCGGAAGGTCGACACCGATCAGACCGAGTGCGCCGATCTCCTTCATGAGGGCGCGATCGAATCCGGGTTCGGCCTCGCGCGCCTGGTAGCGGGGCTTGAGTTTCTCGCGGGCAAAGCGACGTGCAACGTCGCGCAGCGCGATCTGGTCTTCGTTAAGCAGCATCTGTAGCACTCCTGAAGGCTGGTTCCGGCTGGCCAGTGATGGCCCATCGGATCGCTACGGGCGCTCCACGCTGCGATGACACCGCCACGCCTGGAACCCGTCGATCCCTGTCGGCCTCATTGGCAGACTCGGTTCGATATGATAGCATGTCAAACATACGTTAGTTAGCCTTGCCCAGCGCTGACCGATTAACTGGGACTCGGGAAGGTAAAATCCAACGATCGTCTCCAACCCTTCGAGCCCTCGAACATGACCACCAAGACTCGTGAGGCCAGCGTTCGCACCGAGGCGGACACCGCCACGCGCGAGCGGATACTCCTCGAAGCCTCGCGGTTGTTTCGCCATCATGGCTACGCGGCGACCACGCTGCGCGAGGTGGCTGATGCTGCCGGCATCAAAGCCGGCAGCATCTACTACCACTTCGAATCCAAGGAGCAGATCCTCGGCGAGGTGTTGGACAAGGGCATACAAGCCGTCGCCGATGCAGTTCGCCAGCGGGTGGAGTCGCTGCCAAAGGACGCGACGGCG
>DASTJE010000011.1:0-2873 GCA_035716845.1 Burkholderiaceae bacterium | reverse complement strand
CACCGGCACGCCCAGCTCGTAGCCGTACTTGGCCTTGAACTTGGCCTTCAGCTCGGGCTTGTCGAACCAGTCCTTGCGGAACCAGTACAGGTTGGCGAACTGCTGGTCGGGCAGCTGGTAGAGCTTGCCGTCGGGGCCGGTTGTGAAGCTCTTGCCGATGAAGTCGTTGACGTCCAGGCCGGGATTGGTGACGTCCTTGCCCTCGCCGGCCATCCAGTCGGTAAGGTTGACTGCGCTCTGCAGCCGTGCGTGCGTGCCGATGAGGTCGCTGTCGTTGATGTAGGCGTCGTACAGGTTGCGGTTGGTCTGCATCTGCGTCTGCACTGCCTGCACGACCTCACCCTCGCCCAGCAGCTGGTGGTTGACCTTGATGCCTGTGATCTCTTGGAACGCCTTGGCCAGGGTCTTGGCCTCGTATTCGTGCGTGGGAATCGTTTCCGACAGCACGTTGATCTCCAGGCCTGCGAAGGGCTTGGCCGCGGCGATGAACCACTCCATCTCCTTGGCCTGCTGCTCCTTGGTCAGCACCGAGGGCTGGAATTCGCTGTCGATCCAGCGCTTGGCCGCATCCATGCCGCCCTGCGCGGCCGCAGCCGTCTTGGCGGCTCCGCCGCCAGCGGCACTCGCATCCTCCTTCTTCCCACAACCGGTCGCGAACAGCGCGGCCGCCAGCGCCACAGCGGTGGGCAGTGCTCTGAAGTTCATCGTCGAGCTCCTTGTTGCTTGTTGTGTGGCCGCGGCCGCAGTCGCGGCCAAAATACGGCTCGGTTATCTTGCGCCGCAGCGCTCAAGGCGTCGAACCCGGGAAAACGTGTATCGCCGCCCCCTAAGACGGCACTGACGATCTCCGCCGATCGTCACTGTCACCACGCGCCCCCATGTCCAGCAAAGATCACCTGCTCGCCCTCGACCAGGGCACTTCCAGCTCGCGCGCCATCGTGTTCCACCGCGACGGCCGCATCGTCGCGATGGCGCAGCGCGAGTTCCGCCAGATCTACCCGCAGCCGGGCTGGGTCGAACACGACGCCGACGAGATCTGGGCCAGCCAGCAGGCGGTGGCGCTGGAGGCGCTTTTCAAGGCGAAGCTCACCGCCGCCGACATCGCCGCCGTGGGCATCACCAACCAGCGCGAGACCACCGTGCTGTGGCACCGCAAGACCGGCAAGCCGATCGCCCACGCCATCGTCTGGCAGGACCGCCGCACCGCCCCGTTCTGCGAGCAGTTGCGCGCCCACGGCCTCGAGCCTGCGGTACAGCGCTCGACGGGCCTGCGCATCGACCCCTACTTCTCCGGTACCAAGCTGCGCTGGCTGCTCGACCACGTGCCCAACGCGCACGTGCTGGCGGCACAGGGCGAACTCGCCTTCGGCACCGTCGACAGCTGGCTGCTGTGGAAGCTCACCGGCGGCCGCGTGCACGCCACCGACGTCAGCAACGCGTCGCGCACGATGCTGTTCGACATCCGCCACAACGCCTGGGACCCCGGGCTGCTGAAGGCCCTGCACGTGCCCGAGAGCGTGCTGCCGCAGGTGTTCCCGTCCAGCCACGTCTTCGGCGAAACGGACCCGGCCCTGTTCGGCGCGCCGATCCCGATCGCCGGCATCGCCGGCGACCAGCAGAGCGCGCTGTTCGGCCAGGCCTGCTTCCGGGCCGGGCTGGCCAAGAACACCTACGGCACCGGCTGCTTCATGCTGATGCACACCGGCGAGCGCTTCGAGACGAGCGCCAACGGGTTGCTGACCACCGCCGCGGCGCAGCCCGGCCCGCGGCCCGAGTACGCGCTCGAGGGCAGCGTCTTCATCGGCGGCGCGGTGGTGCAGTGGCTGCGCGACGGCCTCAAGGCGATCCAGGCCAGCGGCGAGGTGCAGGCCCTGGCCGAGAGCGTGCCCGACAGCGGCGGCGTGATGTTCGTGCCCGCCTTCACGGGGCTGGGCGCGCCGTACTGGAACGCCGAGGCGCGTGGCGCCATCGTCGGCCTGTCGCGCGGCAGCACGGTGGCGCACATCGCGCGCGCCGCGCTCGAATCGATCGCCTTCCAGAGCGCCGCGCTGCTGCAGGCGATGGCCAAGGACGCCGCGCCGGTGTCGGAGCTGCGCGTGGACGGCGGCGCCTGCGTCAACGACCTGCTGATGCAGTTCCAGGCCGACCTGCTGGGCATCCCGGTGGTGCGCCCCAGGGTGGTGGAGACCACCGCGCTCGGCGCGGCCTACCTGGCCGGCCTGGCGGTGGGCCTGTACAAGGGCCTGGACGAACTCGCGGCGCAGTGGCAGGTCGAGCGCACCTTCAGCCCCACGATGCCGCGCGAGCGCGCGGCCGAGCTGATGGCGCGCTGGGAGCACGCGGTGCGGCAGACGGTGGCGGCCTGAGACCAAGTCGCGTTCCGCCGCATTAGAACGGCTGGCCGGAGGAGCGGGCGGGGATTGATTGCCGGCCCTTTGCGGCTGCTTCATCGCTGGTGTGCGATGGGCTTGGGTGGTTTGCTTGCGTGCCGGGTCCCGCCCCGGCGGGCGGCATACTTTGGTGCCCGCTGCGCGACCTTTCTGTCGCGCAAGAAAGAAGGTACGCAAAGAAGGAGGCGCCCATCATCTGGGCGTCACGCTTCGGCCACGCGGTCCGGCGGGCCACTTGGAGCCAGCGCGAAGAACGAGCTGAGAGGTGTTGCATTCCAGGCCCTTTGCTTTGGTGACTTTCACTTGGGCCAGCAAATGTTCGCGCAGCGGGGGTTTGCTCAGTTCGCGCAGCGAAGTGATGCAAACACCAAAGCCACCCGCCCGCCGGGGCGGGACCCGGCACCGTGGCAAACCACAAAATTCAATTGAAGGCCACTCGGCAAGAGCCGCTTCGGACCGCGCGCCGTCGAAGCCTCTTCCTAT
>DASTJE010000010.1:0-4847 GCA_035716845.1 Burkholderiaceae bacterium | reverse complement strand
GCAGGCGAGGCCGATGCCGAAGCTCATCGCGAAGACATGCTCGACGTCGATGCCCACGAGGCGGGCGCCCTGGCGCTCCTTCGCGCAGGCGCGGATGGCGCGACCAAGGTCGGTGGTCTTCATGATGAGAAGCAGCACCGCGATGAAGATCGCGAAGATGCCGATCTGGCCCAGCGAATCGCCGAGGAACAGCCCGCCCAGCGACTCCACCACGCCCACCAGCAGGCCGCCCACCAGCGCGCCGGCGAAGCTGCCCATGCCGCCCAGCACCACGACGGTGAAGGCCACCAGCACGAAGCCGTTGCCCACCAGCGGGTTGACGTAGTAGGCCGGCAGCAGGAAGCAGGCGGCCGCGCCCAGGCAGGCCAGGCCGATGCCGAAGCTCATCGCGTAGACATGGTCGACGTCGATGCCCATCAGCCGCGCGCCCTGCTTCTCCTTGGCCACCGCCCGGATGGCGCGCCCGAGGTCGGTGCGGTTCACCACCCACAGCAGCAGCGCCGAGGCCACCAGCGCGCCGCCGAAGGCCACCAGCTTGGGCAGCGCGATCATCGCCGGGCCGATGGCCACGGTGGTGAGCGTGTAGGCGGTCTCGATGGTGCGCGTGTCGCTCTTGAAGAACAGCAGTGCCAGGTTCTCCAGCACGATCGCGAGGCCCAGCGTGACGAGCAGGATGTTCTCGTCCTTGCCGTGGCTGGCGCGGTTGACCACCGCGCGCTGCAGCGCGTAGCCGAGCACGAACATCGCGGGCACGACCAGCGGCAGCGCGAGGTAGGGGTCGATGCCGGCGCGCTCCTTCAGGAAGTACACGGCGTACAGCGCCACCATCAAGGCCGCGCCGTGCGCGAAGTTGATGATGTGCAGCACGCCGTAGATCAGCGTCAGGCCGAGCGCGATCAGGGCGTAGACCGCGCCGGTGGTCAGCCCGTTGAGGACCGACGGGAACAGGATCGGGAACTCGAGCACCGGCAGCGCCGCGCGCGCTCAGGCGCGCATCGGGAAGATCGGGTCGGCCTCGCGGTACTCGCGCGGCACGATGACCTTGATGTCGCCGCCGATCACCTGCGTCATCAGCGGCTGCGCGCCGGTGTTCTGGCCGTTGACGAACTTGGTGGCGCCGTAGGGCATGAAGTGGTCGCTGAAGGTGCTGGCCTCGAGCGCGGCCGTGATGGCGGCGCGGTCGGCGCTCTTCGCGCGCTCGATCGCGTCGGCCAGCAGGCGCACCGCGGTGTAGGTGTTGAACACCTCGTAGGTGAAGAACAGGCCCTTGGCCTCGGTGCGCCGGCGCAGCTCGGCAGCGCGCCGGTCCTTCGGGTTGAACCAGTGGTTGCAGTCGATGATGCCGTTGGCCGCGTCGGGGAACTCCTTGAGGAACTTGTAGCTCGAGGCGGCGCCGCCCAGCACCGAGTAGACCGCCTTGGGCACCACGTTCTGCTGCTTCATCGTGCGCACCAGCAGCGCGTACTCGTTGAAGTAGTTGGCCGGGATCACGATGTCCGGGTTGAGCGACTTCATGCGCAGCACGATGTTGTTGAAGTCGCGCGTCGGATTGGCGTGCTTGACGACCTCCTTGACCTCGAAGCCGAAGCCGGGCAGCTCGCGCGCGAGCAGCTGCGCGGTGCCGGTGCCGAACAGGCTCTCCTCGTGGATGATCATCACCGTCTTCGCGGGCTTGCCGGCCACGGTGTTGAGCACGTGCAGGTTGTTGACGGCGATCTGCGCGCACACGCGGTAGCCGGGCCCGAAGCGGAAGGTGTTCTTCAGCCCGCGCTCGACGATCTGGTCCGCGACGCCGACGTCCACCACGTGCGGCAGGCCGTGCTTGGCCGCCGCCTGCGTGGTGGCCAGGCAGATCGCGCTTGCGTAGGCGCCGACGATGGCCGAGCAGCCGGCCTCGTTCATCTTCTCGACCTCGGCGCTGCCGGCCTGCGGCGTGCTCTGCGCGTCGCCCAGCATCACCTCCAGCTTGGCGCCGCCCAGGCTCCTGATGCCCGCCTTGTTGATGTCCTCGATGGCCATCAGCGCACCTTCGCGGCACTGCTGGCCCGAGAAGGCCAGCGCCCCGGTGACGGGGTGCAGGATGCCCACCTTGACCGCCTTGGGCTGGGCGCCGGCGACGAGGGGAAAGGCCAGCGCCGAGGCGGCGGCGGCGGACTGCCGGATGAAGGTGCGACGGTTGCTCATGCCAGGCTCCTGTGAGGGTTGGGGAAGGGGTCAGTGGAACTGTGCGGCGAGCTCGGTGCTCACCCACACCTTGGCGTCGATGCCGCCCACGCGCGAGAGCTGCATCTCGTACTGGTAGCGGTCGGGCCGGTACAGGCCCTGCAGCCATTGCACCGGCCGGTCGTTCACGTCGTAGACCAGGCGCTGCACGGCCAGCAGCGCGGAACCCACCTGCACGTCGAGGTGGCGCGCTACGGCGGCGTCGGCCAGGCGCGCCGAGATGAGCTGGCGCGCGCGCCCGATCTCGACGCCGGCGGCTTCGAGCAGCAGCAACAGCGGCTGGCGCGCCAGTTCACGGCGGCCGAAGCCCTGGGCCAGCGACTGCGGCACGTGGGTGGTGATGTGCGACAGCGGACCCGCGGCCGAGGACCGCAGGCGCACCGCCTTCTGCACCGGCGTGCCGGGCGCCAGGCCGAGCTGCTGCGCCACCGCCTCGGGCGCCGGCAGCACCTCGCAGCCGAGCACCTTGACGCGGGTGCGCAGGCCCATGTTGACGATGTTCTCGAGCAGGCCGGTCAGGTGCGCACGCTGCGGCGCGCGCGACTCCGCGCTGGCTGCCGCCGGCGGCGCCACGGCCACCGTGCCGCGGCCGGGGGCGCGCTGGATCAGCCCTTCGGCCGCCAGGCGCTCGAGCGCGCGACGCACGGTGACGCGCGCGACGCCGAACTCCTTCATCAGGTGCAGCTCGCCCGGCAGGCCCCGCGCGAAGCGGCCCTCGGCCAGCTGCTCGCGCAGCACCAAGTAGACCTGGTGGTACTTGGGCAGGGGCATCGGCTGCAGCATGGCGGGCGCAGCATGCGCCGCACCTAATGTCCTGTCAATAGGACAAAAGCCCCGGCCCTCCCGCGCGTGCAGGCGCCGCGCGACCGGCCTCGCGAGACCGCGTCAGCGCGCGCTCGGGCGGGCCGCCAGGCGTTCGTGCAGGTCGACGATCACGCCCTGTCGCAGCGCGCCCTTGGCGGGCCGCAACTCGGCGACGGCCAGCCGCACGGCCAGTGCGTGGAGGATGGCCAGTCCGCCGGGGATCACGGCACGCCGGTCCTCCTTCAGGCCCGGCAGGTCGACCGCGTCGACATGGCCGGCCTCGGTGCAGCGTTCGATCAGCACGGACAGCGCGGCCGGCGTGATGCGGCCGTCGGTCAGGCCGCAGGCGCGCAGGATGTCGGCCGCCGCACCCACCGTCCCCGAGCAACCCATCGCCTCCTGCCAGCGCGTGGGCGCGAACATCGCCAGCGCCGGTTCGAACCACGCGCCGGCCGCCTCCTGCGCCGCGCGAAAGGCCGCGGCCGTGATCCGCCCATCGCCGAAATGGCGCAACGACAGGCTCACCGACCCGACCGGGAACGACTCCGCCGCCGCAGCCTCGCGCTGGCGGCCGAGGATCAGCTCGGTCGAGCGCCCGCCGACATCGACGACCAGGCGCGGCGCGTCCGAGGGTTGCAGGAAGGACACGCCAGCGTAGATCAGGCGCGCCTCTTCGCGCCCCGAGATCACCTCGACCGGATGGCCGAGCACGCCGCGGGCGCGGGCCAGGAACTCCTCGCGATTGACCGCCTCGCGCAGCGTCTGCGTGGCCACCGCGCGCAGACGCGAGGGGTCGACCGCGCCCAGGTGGCGCGCGAACTCGGACAGGCACTGCAGCCCGCGCTGCGCCGCCGCCTCCGTCAGGCAGCTGCGCTCGTCGAGACCGGCGCCGAGGCGGACCACCCGCTTGAGGTACTCGACGCGGCGGTAGCGGCCGCGCCGCACCTGGCCGATCTCGAGCCGGAAGCTGTTCGACCCGATGTCGACGGCGGCCAGCAGGGCGTCGTCGCTCAAGGCCGCACGGCCCGCCGCGCCAGCTGCCGGCACACCGCCTGCGTCACCTCGGCGGTCGTCGCGGTGCCGCCCAGGTCGCGCGTGTGCAGCGCAGGCGTCGCGGTGACGGACTCGATGGCGTCCATCAGCCCCCTCGCGGCCGCCGCCTCGCCGAGGTGCTCGAGCAGCATCACGCAGGACCAGAAGGTGCCGATCGGGTTGGCCAGGCCCTGGCCCATGATGTCGAAGGCCGAGCCGTGGATCGGCTCGAACATGCTGGGGAAGCGGCGCTCGGGGTCGAGGTTGGCGGTGGGCGCGATGCCCAGGCTGCCGGCCAGCGCCGCGGCCAGGTCGCTCAGGATGTCGGCGTGCAGGTTGGTGGCGACGATGGTGTCGAGGCTGGCGGGCCTGTTGACCATGCGCGCGGTCATCGCGTCCACCAGCTCCTTGTCCCAGCGCACGTCCGGGAACTCGCGCGCCACCTCGGCGGCGATCTGGTCCCACATCACCATCGCGTGGCGCTGTGCGTTGCTCTTGGTGACCACCGTGAGCTGCCGGCGCGGGCGCGAGCGCGCGAGGCGGAAGGCGAAACGGATCACGCGCTCGACGCCGGCGCGCGTCATGATCGACACGTCGGTGGCCACCTCGATCGGATGGCCCTGGTGCGCGCGCCCGCCGACGCCGGCGTACTCGCCCTCCGAGTTCTCGCGCACGATCACCCAGTCCAGGTCCTCGGGGCGGCAGCGCTTGAGCGGCGCATCGATGCCCGGCAGGATGCGCGTGGGCCGCACGTTGGCGTACTGGTCGAAGCCCTGGCAGATCTTCAG
>DASTJE010000009.1:0-2053 GCA_035716845.1 Burkholderiaceae bacterium | reverse complement strand
ACGGTGGCGAAGCCGCTCCACACGTGCACCAGGCGGCTGAACGGGAAGAGCAGGAAGATCGTCATGCCCAGCAGCATGTGCGCGAGGAAGTGCCACTGGATGCCTTCCAGCACCGCGATGTTGGGCTGCAGCGTGGCGATGCCCTGCAGGTACTCGGCCAGGCGCAGCATCGTCGTGGGGTGCTCGACGTGCGCCAGCGACGAGGGCAGCGTCAGCAGGCCCAGCGACAGCTGCAGCCACAGGATGACCAGGATCGCCAGGTCGGTGCGGTGGCTGGTGAGGCGGATGCGCGCGTCGAACAGGCGCCGGTGCAGCAGCATCGTCAGGCCGATGAAGCACAGCCCGCCGGCCACGCCGCCGGCCACCACGGCCAGCAGCTGCTTCTGCTGCTCGGTCATCACCAGCGTGTAGACCGCGTGCGGCGTGAGCTGGCCGAACAGGTGGCCGAAGAACAGGAACAGCATGCCGCCGTGGAACAGGTTGCTGCCGATCCTGAGCTGGCGCGCGCGCAACAGCTGCGAGGAGTCGCTCTTCCAGGTGTACTGGTCGCGGTCGAAGCGCGCCAGGCTGCCCATGAAGAACACCACGAGGCAGATGTAGGGGTAGACGGCGAAGAGGAAGGTCTTGAGGGCTTGCATGGTGGGGTCCTCGCGCGTGAGGTCAGGCGGCACGGCGCGCCGCGGCGGCGGCCGGGCGCACGATGTGGATCGGTTGCGGCTGGTCGGCGCGGGCCTGGCCCTGCGTGGAGCAGCCGCCGAAGGCCTCGGGCTCGGCCCACTCGTCGTCGAGGGCCGGCTCGGGCGGCAGCGAGACCGGCTCGGCGCGCTCGCCGGCCAGCTCCAGCACCGCGGCCAGCACGCTGGCGTAGGGGCTCTGGCGCTCGCGCAGCGCGCTGAAGATGACGCGCACGATGTGCGCCGTCTCGCCCAGGAAGGCCCGGGCGGTGGCCGGCGGCTGCGTGGAGGCGAACTCCAGCACGGCAGGAAGGTGGTCGGGCAGTTCGCCCTCGGCCATCACCAGGCCGGCGCGCTCGTAGGTCTGCATCAGGTCGACCATCGCCGCACCGCGGTCGCGGCTGTCGCCGTGCACGTGCTCGAACAGGTTCAGCGCGGTGCGGCGGCCGCGATCGAACATCTCGACGTATTCGGCCTCGACCGTGAACGCGTCGCGCGCGCCCAGGCGCTCGATCAGGCGATCGAGTTCGTCGAGCCGCGCGGCATCGAGTGCACGCTCGGTGCGCAGCGCCTCGCCCAGCTCGGCCAGGTGCTCGCGCAGCCCGGGGTCGGGGTAGCGCAGCAGGCAGGCCAGCGCGCGCAGGGTGTAGGTTGCGGTGCGGGCCATGCTCAGACCTCCGCCTTGATGGGGATGGTGCGCTTCTTCTCGCTGCCGAACAGGCTGGTCTCGGTGACGCCCTCGCTGCAGCCGTTGCCGAAGCTGAAGCCGCAGCCGCCGCGCACGTTGAAGGCGTTCTCGGCGTACTCGCGGTGCGTCGTCGGGATGACGAAGCGGTCCTCGTAGTTGGCGATGGCCATGATGCGGTACATGTCCTCCACCTCGGCCACCGTGAGCCCCACCTGCTGCAGCGCGGCGTCGTTGGGGCGGCCGTCGACGTGCTTGGCGCGCTGGTAGGCGCGCATCGCGAGCATGCGTTCGAGGGCGCGCACCACCGGCGTGGTGTCGCCCGCGGTGAGCAGGTTGGCCAGGTACTTGACCGGGATGCGCAGCTGCTTGACGTCGGGGATCTGCCCGTTCACACCGATCTGGCCGGCGTTGGCCGCGGCGGTGATGGGCGACAGCGGCGGCACGTACCAGACCATGGGCAGGGTGCGGTACTCGGGGTGCAGGGGCAGGGCCACCTTCCACTCCACCGCCATCTTGTAGACCGGGCTCTTGCGCGCGGCGTCCATCCAGGCATCGGGGATGCCGTCCTTGCGCGCCTGCGCGATCACCGCCGGGTCGTGCGGGTCGAGGAAGATGTCGAGCTGGGCCTGGTAGAGGTCCTTGTCGCGCTCGACGCTGGCCGCCTCCTGGATGCGGTCGGCGTCGTAGAGCA
>DASTJE010000008.1:0-3317 GCA_035716845.1 Burkholderiaceae bacterium | reverse complement strand
GTTGGTGGCCACCTGGTCGGCGATCTGCGGCTGCCTGGCGTACACGCGCAGGATGGCGCCGTGCGCCACCACGCAGTACAGGCACTGGTTGGCGCCCGAGGTGGCGACAATGATCATCTCGCGCTCGGCCTTGGTCAGCGTGCCGGTCTCCTTGAGCAGCAGCGCGTCGTGCCAGTCGAAGAAGGCGCGCGCCTCGGCGGGGCGGTGCGCGAACGCGAGGAACACGTTGGGCACGAAGCCGGCCTTGGCCTGCACGTCGAGGATGCGCTGGCGCAGGTCCTCGGGCAGGTCGGCGATGGCGGGGACGGGCCAGCGCGAGATGGGCTTGTGGTCCATGGCAATGTCCTTTCAGGTGCGGAACTGCATCGCGTGCAGGCGTGCGTACAGGCCGCCGGCGGCGAGCAGCTGCGCGTGCGTGCCGTGCTCGGCGATGCGGCCGTGGTCCATCGCCACCACGCGGTCGGCGTGCTCGATGGTCGACAGGCGGTGCGCGATCACGATCGTCGTGCGCCCCTGCATCAGCCGCTCCAGCGCGGCCTGCACGGCGCGCTCGCTCTCGCTGTCCAGCGCCGAGGTGGCCTCGTCGAGGATCAGCACCGGCGCGTCCTTGTAGAGCGCGCGTGCGATCGCCAGCCGCTGGCGCTGGCCGCCCGAGAGCTCGCTGCCGTTGTGGCCGATCGGCGTGTCCAGGCCCTGCGGCAGGCGCTGCACGAACTCCATCAGATGCGCGTGGCGCAAGGCCTCCTCGATCCGCGCGCGGTCCGCCGCGCCGCCGAGGGCCACGTTGGCGGCCACGCTGTCGTTGAACAGCACCACGTCCTGGCTGACGAGCGCGAACTGGCGGCGCAGAGCGTCGACGCCCCATTGCCCGAGCGGCACGCCGTCGAGCCGCACCTCGCCCTGCGTGGGCTCGATGAAGCGCGGCAGCAGGTTCACCAGCGAGGACTTGCCCGCGCCCGAGGGGCCGACGAGGGCCACCGTCTCGCCGGCCGCGATGGCGAGGTCGACACCATCGAGCGCCGGCGCGCCGTCGCCGCGATAGGCCAGACGCACGCCATGCAGGCTGATCTCGCCACGCGCGCGGCCACCGTCGGGCGCGTGCGTGCCGCCGCGTTCGGGGGGGGAGGTCTCGATGAGCTCGATGCCGCGCTCCAGCGCGCGGATGCCGCGCAGCAGCGGAGCCTGGCTGTCCGCCAGGTGCTTGAGCGGGGCCACCAGCATCAGCATCGCGGTGATGAAGGCGACGAAGCTGCCCACGGTCGTGCGGTCGCCCCCCTGCCACAGCGCCACCACCACGACGGCCGACAGCGCGACCGACGCGATGAGCTGCGTCAGCGGCGACGTCGTGGCCGCCGCCGCGGCCGACTTGATCATCAGGCGGCGCAGGCCCTGCGCGTGCTGGGCGAAGCGCGCCATCTGCGAGGTGCCCGCACCGTGCAGGCGCACGATGCGCCAGGCCAGCACGTTCTCCTCGACGACGTAGGCCAGCTCGTCGGTGGCGCTCTGGTGCGCGCGCGTCAGGCGCTCGAGTCGCCGCGACACCAGGCGCATCACCAGCGCGACGGCCGGCGCCAGCAGCAGGATGAACAGCGTGAGCTGCCAGTTCAGGAAGAGCAGGTAGCCCAGCAGGAAGCTGATCGTCAGCGAGTCGCGCACGATCACCAGGGCGGTCGACACCAGTTGCGTCGCACCGGTCTGCACCTCGTAGACCACCATGTTGGTCAGCGCGCTCGCGGAGTGGCGGCCGTACAGCGCCGGCGCGGCGTCGAGCAGGCGCGCGAACATGGCTTCGCGCAGCGTGAGCACGCCGCGGTTGGCCGACCAGGCCAGCGCGTACTGGGCGCAGAAGGTGGCCGAGCCGCGGATCAGGTACAGCCCGATGAAGGCCACCGGCACGTGCCACAGCGCAAAGCTGCGCGTGGGCCCGAAGCCATCGTCCAGCAGGCGCTTGAGCAGCGAGGGCACCAGCGGCTCGGTGCCCGCGGCCACCACCGCTGCCAGAAATGCAGCCAGCAGCCCGCCGCGTGCGGTGCGGAAGTACGGCGCGATGCGCTTGAGCCGGGGCAGCAGGGGGGTGGGCATGGGGCCGGCCGTGAACGCCCGTCACGGCCGGATGCATTATCGCGGCCGGCTGCGGGGCGCCTCGGGGTGGTGCGTGCCTACAATCGACGCGCCTTCGACGTCCGCTGCCTGCCACCCTGGTGACGCTTCCCCATTCCGTCCTTCGCCGCCGTCTCTGCCTGGGCGCCGCGGCCGCGCTGCTGCCCGCCGGGGCCGCGCGCGCACAGTTCCGCGTCGAGATCAGCGGCGTGGGTGCCACGCAGATCCCGGTGGCCATTGCGCGGCTGCGCGACGAGGACCGCTCCGGCGTGGCGTTGTCGCAGATCGTGCGCGCCGACCTCGAGCGCAGCGGTCAGTTCCGCCTGCTCGATGTCGCTGCGCCCGGCGACGAGGCCACGGCGCCTTCGTACGGCGAATGGCGCGGCCGCGGGGCCGACGCCTACGTTGCCGGTTCGGTGGCGCGCCTGGCCGACGGGCGTTTCGACGTGCGCTACAAGTTGTGGGACATCGTCAAGGGTCAGGACCTCGGCGGCCAGGCATTCGCTGTCCAGCCTGCCGACCTGAGGCTTGCGGCGCACCGCCTGGCCGACGCCGTCTACGAGCGCCTGACCGGCGACAAGGGCGTGTTCTCCACGCGCATCGCCTACGTGACGCGTGCGGCCGGCCGCTACGCGCTGCGCATCGCCGATGCGGACGGCGAGGGCGGGCAGGTTGCGCTCGCCAGCGGCGAGCCCATCATCTCGCCGGCCTGGTCACCCGACGGCCGTGAGCTGGCCTATGTGTCGTTCGAGTCGCAGAAGGCGGTGGTCTACGTGCAGGACGTGGCCAGCGGCGCGCGCCGCGCCGTGGCCAACTTCCGGGGCAGCAACAGCGCGCCGGCCTGGTCGCCCGACGGCCGGCAGCTCGCGCTCACGCTGTCGCGCGACAGCGTGGCCCAGCTCTACCTGATGCCGCGCGAAGGCGGCATCCCGCGCCGCCTGACCACCAGCAACGCGATCGACACCGAGGCGGCGTTCACGCCCGACGGGCGGCAGATCTACTTCGTGAGCGACCGCGGCGGCGGCCCGCAGATCTATCGCCTGCCCGTGGGCGGCGGGTCCGCGGAGCGGGTCACCTTCAACGGGGACTACAACATCAGCCCCGCGCTGAGCCCCGACGGCACGGCGCTGGCCTATGTCGCGCGCGTCGCCGGCGCCTTCCGCCTGCACCTGATGGAGCTGGCCACGGGAACCGTGCGCGCACTGACCGACACCAAC
>DASTJE010000007.1:0-4645 GCA_035716845.1 Burkholderiaceae bacterium | reverse complement strand
CGCAGCTCGCCCGCCTCGTTGGCGAAGTCCATCGTGCGGTAGGGATGGTCCCACTGACCCAATACGCCCAGGCGCTGGCGGTCGGCCATCTGCTGCGCGATCTGCTCGGTGGCGTAGGCGCGGCTCCTGGCCTGCATGTCGTCGCGGCTCAGGTGGCGGCCATGCGCCTTCTCGACCGCGTTCTCGATCGGCAGGCCATGGCAGTCCCAACCGGGCACGAAGCGCGCGTCGAAGCCGGCCAGCTGCTTGGACTTGACGACCATGTCCTTGAGGATGTTGTTGACCGCGTGGCCGATGTGCAGCACGCCATTGGCGTACGGCGGGCCGTCGTGCAGCACGAACAGCGGCGCGCCGTGGCGCGCGTCGCGCAGGCGCTTGTACAGGCCGTCGCGGTTCCAGGCCTCGACCCAGCCGGGTTCGCGCCGGGGCAGGTCGCCGCGCATCGGGAACGGCGTGTCCGGCAGGTTGAGGGTGCTGCGATAGTCGGGGGAATTCATCGCTGGAGGCGCCGTGGCGGGGCGGCGCGTTCGGTCCGGGGGCACACGGCCAGGGGCCGCGCGACGGGATGCGGCCCGTGACGGCCGCGCAGGCTCAGGCGCGGGCGCGCTGAATTCGGTCGCGCGTGGTCTGGCGCCGCGTCGCGGCATGCCAATTACCTGACGGACTGTCCTGCACGGGATTGACCATGCGCTCATTGTATTCGGCTGCATTGCGGTAACACTGCATCCATGAACAAGTCGATGACGTTGATGCTGCTTGCCGCCTGCGTGTCCCACGGCGCGGCGCAGGCGGCCGAAGGCGCATCGCCCGACGCGGCGCAGTCCGCGCCGCCGTCGAGCCCGTCGGCCGACAAGTTCGAGGGCGCGGTCGGCCTGTTGCTGGCCTACAAGCCGGCCTACAGCGGCGCCTCGGACTTCAAGCTCAAGCCCGAGGTCGCCGGCTTCCTGCGCTACGGCCGCTTCACCGTCACCGGCGCCGGCGGCTTCACGACGAGGCGCCAGGACGACGTCGAACGCGGCCTGGATGCCGAACTGGTGCGCCGCGACGACCTGCGCATGAGCCTGTCGCTGCGCATCGACCCGGGGCGGCAGGAGGCCGACAGCCCCGCGCTCAGCGGCATGGGTGACATCCGGCTGACGGTCAGGGCGCGCCTGGGGGTGCGCTGGAATGTCGGCAAGCAGTGGCAGCTCAGCCTCGGGTCGAGCGTCGATGCCTTGAACCGCGTCGGCGGCTACCTGGTCGAGGCGGGCGTGTCGCACACGATCCCGATCGATGCGCAGCAGCGCCTGATCCTGTCCGCGGGCGTCAGCGGCGCGGGCGACCGCCACATGCAGGCCTGGTACGGCGTGACCGCGGCGCAGTCGGCGGCGTCCGGCTATCCGGTGTACACGCCGCGCGAGGGCCTCAAGGACGCGGGCATCGGCATCACCTGGCGCACCGAACTCGGTCCGCAGTGGGCCGCCTTTGCCGGCGCGTCGGCGTCGCGCCTGCTGGGCGGTGCGGCCGACAGCCCGCTCACGCGCAAGGCTGAGGGCTGGTCGATGCAGGCGGCGCTGGTGCGGCGCTTCTAGCCCGCCGCGGCCGCATGGGCGGCGAACCAGGCGCGTGCATCCGCCTCGTCGCGGGCGATGCCCTCGCGCAGCGCCGCGAGCGACGGATAGCGGCGCTCGTCGTGCAGCTTGGCCAGCAGTTCCACCCGCACCAGGCGTCCATAGGCGCCGTCGCGGCCCAGCATCTCCGGCCAGTCCAGGCAGTGCACCTCCAGCAGCACGCGGCCGCCTTGCTCGACGGTCGGGCGGCGGCCCAGGCTGGCGACGCCGGGCAGGGGCTGTGCCGCCAAGCCGTGCGTGCGCACCACGAACACGCCCATCGCGGCCGGGCGCGGGTGGCCGAAGCGCAGGTTGAGCGTCGGGTAGCCGAGGTCGCGCCCGAGCTTGCGCCCGTGCAGCACGTGGCCGCTGATGCTGAAGGGCCGGCCCAGCAAGGCCGCCGCGCGGTCCATCTCGCCGGCGGCCAGCGCGGCGCGCACCGCCGAGCTCGACACCCGCGCGCCATGCACCTCGTAGCTCATCATGCGCGCCACGTCGAAGCCGTGGCGCGTGCCCGCGGCGTCGAGCAGGGCGTAGTCGCCGGCCCGGCGCGCGCCGAAGCGGAAGTCGTCGCCGACCAGCACGTAGCGCGTGTTGAGCCCGCGCACCAGCACCCGCTCGATGAACTCGTCCGCGCCGAGGCTGGCCACGCGCTCGTCGAAGCGCAGCACCACCGCCTGGTCGATGCCGCAGCGCTCGAGTTCGGCGAGCCGGTCGCGCAGCGTGGCCACGCGCGCGGGCGCCTGCTCGGGGCGCCCGGCGCGCGCGGCGAAGAAGTCCCGCGGCAGCGGCTCGAAGGTCAGCACGCAGGAGGTCAGCGCGCGGTGGCGCGCCTCGTTGACCAGCAGGGCCAGCATCGCCTGGTGGCCCCGGTGCACGCCGTCGAAGCTGCCGATCGTCAGCGCGCAACGCGGCGCGTGCGCCGGATCGTGGAGGCCGCGAAAGACGTGCATGGGGCGCGATTATCCCGGCGCACCGCGCCGAGCGCCGCGGCGGGGGCTCAGTGGCGCACGAAGGGCAGCATGCCCGAGCTCGCGAAGCGATCGGCCCCGAGCTCGTTTTCCATCACGATGTAGTCGAGCAGCTTGTCGACGTCGGCGGTGGTCATCGGGCGCGACAGGTGGTAGCCCTGGCCCTGCTCGCAGCCGAGCTTGCGCAGCAGCATGAACTGCGACATCGTCTCGATGCCCTCGGCGACGACCACCTTGCCCAGCGTGCCGCCGAGCGAGACGATGGCGCGCACGATCTCGTTCTCCTTCGAGCCCTCGCGCATGCCCTTCACGAACGAGCGGTCGATCTTCAGGCTGTCGATGGGCAGGCTCGACAGGTAGGCGAGCGACGAATAGCCGGTGCCGAAATCGTCGATGGCCAGGCCCACGCCGAGTCGGCGCAGCGCTTCGAGGGAGTGCATCGCGCCGTCCACGCGCTGCATCAGGATGTTCTCGGTCAGCTCGAGCGTCAGGCGGGCGGGCTGGATGCCGGAGTCGCGCACGGCGCGCTCGACGCGCTGCGCGAGATCGGGGTGGGCCAGGTCATTGCCCGACAGGTTGACCTGGATCTTCAGGTCGCGCAGCAGGGGGTGGCGCTCCTGCCACGACGCAAGCTGCATGCAGGCGCGATTGAGGATGATGTCGGTCAGGTCGATGATCAGGCCCGATTCCTCGGCGATCGGGATGAACACGCCGGGGCTGACCTCGCCCAGCGTCGGGTGGGTCCAGCGCGCCAGCGCCTCGAAGCCCTGGAGCTGGTTGGTGTGGATGTTGAACACCGGCTGGTACGCCACGTGCAGCGCGCCTTCGGCCAGAGTCTGCCGCAGGTCGCCCTCCATGCGCACACGGCTCGTGAGCTGGGCGTGCAGGTTCTGGTCGAACACGGCGTAGCGCGCCTTGCCTGCGGACTTGGCGCGGTACATCGCGATGTCGGCGTCGCGCAGCATGTCCTCGGGGCGCTCGTAGCCCATGCTGCTGAACGTGATGCCGATGCTGGCGCTGGTCGTCACGCTCACTCCGGCGATGTGCATGGGTTCGCGCAGGACGGCCTGCAGGCGATCGGCCAGATGGGTGGCCACGTGCTCGTGCTCGAGCCGGTTGACCAGCACGGCGAACTCGTCGCCGCCCAGGCGCGCGACCACGTCGCCGGGGCGCACGTTCTGCTGCAGGCGCCGCGACACCAGCACGAGGAACTCGTCGCCCGCCGAGTGGCCCATGCTGTCGTTGATCAGCTTGAAGCGGTCGAAGTCGAAGAACATCAGCCCGAAGTGGCGCGATCCGTCCGCGTTGGCGCTCTGCAGCGCCTGTTCGAGCAGGGTGTGGAAGCGCCGCCGGTTGGGCAGGCCGGTCAGGCTGTCGTGGAAGGCGATCTGGTTGAGTTGCGACTCCGCCTGGCGCCGTGCATTGATGTCCTGCACCTGCAGGATCAGGCAGGGTGCGGTGCTGCCCGGCTCGGAGAAGAAGGCGCAGTGCAAGCCGACCCAGATCTCGCTGCCCGAGCGGTGGCGGCAGCGCACCTCGATCGAGAACGTCTCCGACTCCTTGGCCAGGATGCGCTGCAGTTCGCTGCGCAGCAAGGGCTCGTCGTCGTCGAGCAGGAACTCGGCGAAGGGCCGGTTCACCAGCGTCGACGCCTCGACCTCGCCCAGCAGCGACGACAGCGCGGTGTTGCCCTGCAGGATGCGGCCCTCGAAGGACACCAGGGCCATGCCGATCGAGGCGTGGGTGAAGGCGCTGTGGAAGCGCTGTTCGCTCTCGCGCAGGGCTTCCAGGTGCTTGGCGGTCTGCTCGGCTTCGCGCTCGGCGGCCTCGACGCGGCCGCGGCGCGCGGCGTCCACCGCCTCCTGCTGGCGCATGAAGTAGTGCACCGTGGTCAGCAGCATCGCCACCACCGGCAGCGCGCCCAGCAGCACGCTGATGCCCGACTGCTGCACCGTGAGGAAGAGCAGGGCGGCGATCAGGGCGCTGCCGCCGTAGGCCACGCCGATGGTGCCGAAGCTGCCGAGGAACTCATGCCACTGGAAGCGCTGGTTGAACTTGAGCGTGAAGACCACCGACACCAGCAGC
>DASTJE010000006.1:0-2166 GCA_035716845.1 Burkholderiaceae bacterium | reverse complement strand
GGTGAAGGCCAGAGTGGCCGCGATCGCCAGGTATTGCGGCCCCAGCGGCCGCGCCGGGTCGAGGAACTGCGGCACCACCGCCAGCATGAACAACGTGCCCTTGGGATTGACGCTGTTGAGCGCCCAGCCGCGCAGCAGGATGGCGCGACGGCTGGCGCGGTCGCCGCCTTCCCGGCTGGCCCGGAGCCCCGCAGCCGGCGCGCGCCACTGTGCGATGCCCAGCCACAGCAGGTAGGCCACGCCGAGCCACTTGATGGCGGTGAACGCGCCCGCCGAAGCCGCAATCAGCGCGCCCAGGCCGAGCGCCACCAGCGCGAGTTGCGACCACAGCCCGAGGATCAGGCCGAAGGTGAGGAAGTAGCCGCGCGCGAAGCCGTGCTGCAGGCCCGCGCTCATGGCCGCCACCGCGCCCGCGCCGGGCGACAGGCTGATCGCCCACGACGCGACGAAGAAGGCCAGCCAGGTGCTCCAGGACATGGCCGGGTTGTAGCACGCGGCACACCGCGAGGGCACACGACAATGCGCCCATGGCCAAGGAAGCGAAGACCGTGTTCACCTGCACCGAGTGCGGGGGCAGCAGCCCGAAGTGGCTGGGCAAGTGCCCACAGTGCGGGGCCTGGAACACGCTCGAGGAGACCGTGGCCGAGAGCACGTCGTCCAGGCAGCACCGCTTCCAGGGCCTCGCCAGGAGCACGCCGGTGGCCACGCTGGCGGAAATCGAGGCCGCCGACGTGGCGCGCACGCCCACCGGCCAGGACGAGCTCGACCGCGTGCTGGGCGGCGGCATCGTGCCCGGCGGCGTGGTGCTGATCGGCGGCGACCCGGGCATCGGCAAGAGCACCTTGCTGCTGCAGGCGGCGGAGGCCCTGTCGCAACGGCTGAAGGTGCTATACATCAGCGGCGAGGAAAGCGGCGCGCAGATCGCCTTGCGCGCGCACCGCCTCGGGCTGCCGGGGGCTCAAGTGCGCGTGCTGGCCGAGATCCAGCTCGAGAAGATCCTGGCCACGCTGGAGGCCGAGGCGCCGGGTTTCGCGGTCATCGACTCGATCCAGACCGTCTACTCCGACACCCTCACCTCCGCGCCCGGCTCGGTGGCCCAGGTGCGCGAGTGCGCGGCGCAGCTCACGCGCGTGGCCAAGGCGCGCGGCATCGCGCTGGTGCTGGTGGGCCACGTCACCAAGGAGGGCGCGATCGCCGGGCCGCGCGTGCTGGAGCACATCGTCGACACGGTGCTGTACTTCGAGGGCGACACACACTCGAGCTTCCGGCTCGTGCGCGCGATCAAGAACCGCTTCGGCGCGGTCAACGAGATCGGCGTGTTCGCGATGACCGAGCGCGGCCTCAGGGGCGTGAGCAACCCGAGTGCGATCTTCCTGTCCACCCATGGCGAGCCGGTGCCCGGCTCCTGCGTGCTGGTGACGCTGGAAGGCACGCGCCCTCTGCTGGTGGAGGTGCAGGCCCTGGTGGACAGCGGCGGCCCCTCCCCGCGCCGCCTGTCGGTGGGCCTGGAGCGCGACCGCCTGGCGATGCTGCTGGCGGTGCTGCACCGCCATGCCGGCGTGGCCTGCCTGGACCAGGACGTGTTCGTCAACGCAGTGGGTGGCGTGCGCATCACCGAGCCGGCGGCCGATCTGGCGGTGCTGCTCGCCATCCAGGGCAGCCTGCGCGGCAAGGCGCTGCCGCGCGGCTTCCTCGCCTTCGGCGAGGTCGGCCTGGCCGGCGAGGTGCGGCCCGCGCCACGCGGCCAGGAGCGGCTCAAGGAGGCGGCCAAGCTCGGCTTCTCGGTGGCGCTGGTGCCCAAGGCCAATGCACCGAAGAAACCGATCGAGGGCCTGACGATCCACGCCGTCGAGCGCGTGGAGCAGGCGATCGACATCGTGCGGGGGTTGTGAGGTGAACGCAATCGCGGGTTGGGCGATGGCCGCCGCTGGCGTGGTGGCCGGAGGGGTCTTCTACGGCTGGCGCGGTGTGGCGCTGGCCTTGTCGGTCGTCGTGTTCTGGCTGCTGCTGCAGTTCAGCCGCACGCTGCGCGTGCTGCGCGCCGCGGCGGCGCGACCGGTGGGCAGCGTGGCGAGTGCGGTGATGCTCAACGCCAAGCTGCACGCCGGCATGGGGCTGCCAGAAGTGATCCGCCTCACCGGCAGCCTCGGGCGCCGCGTCAGCGAA
>DASTJE010000005.1:0-16509 GCA_035716845.1 Burkholderiaceae bacterium | reverse complement strand
CGCGTTCCGGGCTGCAGTTCGAGGACCAGGCCGAGAAGCTGATGAAGGTCAACGCCTTCGTGGCGGTGGTCTGGCTGCTGATCGGCGGCCTGCTGGCCATCGGCGTGGTGCTGACGCGCTGGCCGGCTTTGCGCTGGCTCGAGGCCTACACCTTCTACATGGTGCTGACGGCGCACGGCATCGACATGCTGATCTTCTGGATGATCTTCTTCGAGATCGCGGTGCTGTACTTCGCCTCGTCGACGCTGCTGCGCTGCCGCCTGGCCACGCCGAACCTCGCATGGCTCGGCTTCGCGCTCATGGTGATCGGTTCGCTGCTCAACAACTACGCCGTGCTGCGCGGGGCGTCGTCGGTGATGATGACCAGCTACGTGCCGATGATGGCCGAGCCGAACTTCTATCTCGGCCTGATCCTGTTCGCGGTGGGCGCGCTGATCGGCTGCTTCGTCTTCTTCGGCACCCTGGTGGTGGCCAAGCGCGAGAAGACCTACGAGGGGTCGGTGCCGCTGGTGACCTTCGGCGCGATCACCGCGGCGATCATCGCGGTGTTCACGATCGCCTCGGGCGCCATCATCCTGATCCCCACCTGGCTGCTGTCGCTGGGCGTGATCGACAAGGTCGATGCGCTGGTCTATCGCACGATCTGGTGGGCCTTCGGCCACAGCTCGCAGCAGATCAACGTGGCGGCGCACATCTCGGTGTGGTACCTCGTCGCCGCCATCGCCTTCGGTGCCAAGCCCATGAGCGAACGCGTCAGCCGCACCGCGTTCCTGCTCTACATCCTGTTCCTGCAGCTGGCCAGCGCCCACCACCTGCTGGCCGACCCCGGCCTGAGCACCGGCTGGAAGGTGGTCAACACCAGCTACTTCATGTACTTCGCGGTGCTGGCCTCGATGCTGCACGGACTGACGATCCCCGGCGCGATGGAAGTGGCGCAGCGCCAGAAGGGATTCACCAAGGGCCTGTACGAGTGGCTGCGCAAGGCGCCGTGGGGCAACCCGACGTTCTCGGGCGTGTTCATCGCCCTGATCGGGTTCGGCTTCCTGGGCGGCATCTCGGGCGTGATGATGGGCACCGAGCAGCTCAACATGATCATCCACAACACGATCTACGTGCCCGGGCACTTCCATGCCACGGTGGTGATCGGCACCACGCTGACCTTCATGGCGCTCACCTACTACCTGATCCCGGTGTTGTTCCAGCGCGAGATGATCGCCCCGGGTCTGGCCAAGTGGCAACCGTACCTGTTCGGCTTCTCGATGTACGCGCTGGCGCTGGTGATGATGGGCGCCGGCACCCTGGGCGTGGCGCGCCGCCATTGGGACATGGCCTTCCAGGGCCATGCGCTGGCCTACCAGTGGCCGGGCGCGGCCTACCTGATGATGGGCCTGGTCGGCATCTTCGGCCTGGTCGCGATCGTCGGCGGCGGCATCTACATCTACATCACCGTCGGCTCGCTGCTGTGGGGCCGCAAACTCGAGAGCGGCAAGAGCGCCCCCACCTTCACGCCCGTGCCGCGCACGGCACCGACGCTGGTGGCGCAGACGACGGGGTCGGCCGGCTTCGCGGCGCCTGGCACCTTCGTGCTGGCCATGGTCTTCCTGCTGGCCTTCGTCCTGTACTACTTCATCAACTGGAAGTACCTGTCCACCGTGTGGGGCCTGAGCTGAACGGGAGGACAGCACGATGAACGCCATCACGACGACCGCCTCTGCCGTGCCGGCCGGCTCGCGCCTGCGCCTTGTGGCCAGCCTGTTCAAGCTGCGGATCGCGGTCCTCATCATGGTCACCGCCCTCGGCGGCGTCGCGGCGTCGCCCGGCGGCGCGGCACTCGACGGCATCCAGGTGGCGGTGCTCGCGCTGGCGGTGCTGGTGGCATCGGCCGCCGCCGGCGCGTTCAACCAGTACGTCGAAGCCGACAGCGACCGCCTGATGGCGCGCACCCGGCAGCGCGCGTTCGCCAGCGGGGCGCTGGCGGCCACGCCGCGCTGGCTGGCGCTGTTCGCGGCGATGCTCGCGGCGGCGGTGGGTGCGGCCTGGGTCGCCCTCAACGGCACGGCGGCGCTGTTCATCTTTGCCGGGGCGTTCACGTACGCGGCGATCTACACGCTCGCGCTCAAGCGCCGCAGCTGGACCAACATCGTCTTCGGCGGCGCCGCGGGCAGCTTCGCGGTGCTCGCAGGCGCCGCCGCGGTCAATCCGGTGCCCGGCGCGCAGGCGCTGGCGCTCGCACTGGTGCTGCTGCTGTGGACACCGCCGCACTTCTGGAGCCTGGCGATCGCCAACCGGGCCGAGTACGCCGCTGCCGGCGTGCCCATGCTGCCCGTGGTGATCGGGCCCGAGCGCGCGGCGCGCGTCGTGCACGCCAATGCCATCGCGCTCGTGGCCGCGTCGCTGCTGCCGCTGGCCTTCGGCGCGGGCGTCGCGTACGCGGCGGGCGCGCTCCTCGGCGGCGCTCACTTCCTGCGCAAGACGCGCGCACTGGCCGCCTCGACGACGCGCCAGAGCGCGCTGGCGGCGTTCTTCGCCTCGATGGTGCAGCTGAGCGTGCTGCTCGCGGGGGTTGCGGTCGATGCGGCGTTGCGCTGAGCTCGCTGCGACGATCGCTGCAGCACTGGCGTTGGCGACCGCGCGGGCCGACGTTCCCAGGCTCGATGAAGCACAGGCCGTCGCGGCAGCCGAGGCGGCGCTCGGCCGCCTGGTGCCCGACCTCGTGCTCACCGATCGCCAGGGGCGCGCGGTGAGCCTGTCGCGCTACCGCGGCAAGCCCCTCCTCGTCAGCTTCGTCTACACCGGCTGCTTCCAGGTCTGCCCCACCCAGACGCGTGCGCTGGCCGACGCGCTGGACGGGCTGGATCGCGCGTTCGGTCCTTCGCAGTACAACGTCGCGACCATCGGCTTCAACCATCCCTTCGACTCGCCGGCGGCGATGCGCGCCTTCGCCGCGCAGCACGGCCTGTCGCGCCCGAACTGGGAGTTCTTCAGCCCCGACGGCGCACAGGCCGCAACGTTGACGCGCGCCTTCGGCTTCTCGTACGTCGCCACGCCGGCGGGGTTCGACCACGTGCTGGGCGTCACGATCGTCGACGCCCAGGGCCGCATCCACCGGCAGGTCTATGGCGACCGCTTGCGTGCCGACCAGCTCGGCGAGCCCTTGCGAACGCTGCTGCGCGACGCGCCCGCGCAGGCGTTGAGCGTCGAAGGCCTGGTCGAGCGGGTTCGCATCCTGTGCACCGTCTACGACCCCGAGACCGGCAAGTACCGCTACGACCTCAAGCTCATCCTCGAGCTGATCGGCGGCGCGGTGTTCTTTTCCGGCGTCGCGTTGTACCTGCTGCTCGAGTGGCTTTCGCAGCGCAAGCTCAGGAGGCGTGAGCAATGCGCGTCCGCGTCGAGCCCGGTCGCACGCGGCTGCTGACATCGCCCGGCGGCCGTCCGCGCCGCGCCCTGGCTCCCGGCGCGCTGCGGGATGCCCTTGCGAGTGCCTGGCGCGCCCTGGAGCGCCTGTTCGACTCGGCGTTCGGTTCGCACCTGAATCCCCTGCGCCACCTCGGCGCGCTGGCCTGCCTGTCCTTCATGCTGCTGGCCGCCAGCGGCAGCGTGCTGTACGCGGCCCTCGACACGTCGGCCGAGGGCGCCCACGCCTCCATCGACGTGCTGACGCGCACGCCCTGGTCCTGGGGCTCCCTGGTGCGCGGCCTGCACCGCTATGCAGCGGACGCGTTCGCGGTGACGATCGGCCTGCACCTGCTGCGCGAATGGGTGCATGGCCATGAGCGCGGCTTCCGCCGCTTCTCGTGGCTGACGGGCGTGCCGCTGGTGGCGCTCGCGGGCGCTGCGGCCATCGGGGGCTTCTGGCTCAACTGGGACCAGCTCGGCCAGTTCTCGGCCGTCGCCACCGCGGAGTGGCTGGACGCGCTGCCGCTGTTCGCAACGCCCCTGGCAGCCAATTTCCTGACGGCCGCCGCGGTCAGCGACCGGCTGTTCTCGCTGTTCGTGTTCGTCCACATCGGGGTGCCGCTGCTGCTCGTGTTCGGGCTCTGGTTCCATGTGCAGCGCCTGACGCGGCCGGCGGTGCTGCCGCCACGCGCCCTCGGCTGGGGCACGGTGCTCACCCTGCTCGCGCTCGCGGGCTTCGCCCCCGTGACCAGCCATGGCCCCGCGTCGCTCGCGTCGGTGCCGCAGGTGCTGCGCCTGGACTGGATGCTGCTCTGGCTGCATCCGCTGGCCGAAGCCGTTTCGCCCGCGACGGCCTGGCTCCTCGTGGGCTCGGTGTTCGCGCTGCTCCTGGCCTTGCCCTTCCTCGGGCCTCGCGGGGCTGCTCGGCCGGTGGCCGTGGTCGACCCCGGGCACTGCAACGGCTGCCGCCGCTGCTTCGCCGATTGCCCCTACGCGGCCATCACGATGGCTGCGCATCCGCAGCGCCCTGCCGGCTGGGAGGTGGCGGTCGTCGACGCCGACCTGTGCGCGTCCTGCGGCATCTGTGCCGGCGCGTGCCCCTCGTCGACACCGTTCCGCCATTCGGCCGC
Organism: Burkholderiaceae bacterium; assembly: GCA_035716845.1. GTDB lineage: Bacteria > Pseudomonadota > Gammaproteobacteria > Burkholderiales > Burkholderiaceae_C > CADEEN01. The sequence continues at coordinate 11,980 of DASTJE010000005.1, read as the reverse complement.
GCTGGTGACCGGCATCGACATGCCCCAGCGGCCGCTGGGCGCCCTGCGCGAGCGATTGCGCGCCGCCGCGGCCGCGCGCCCGATCGTCGTCTTCGGGTGCGACTGTGGCGCGCGTCTCGACACCCTGGCCCATGGGCACGACGTGTGCACGCACGGCCTGCTGTGCACCGGGCAACTGCCGCCGTCCTTCGTGGAGTTCGCGCTGCGCCATGGCGCCGCGGGTGTCGTGGTGGTCGCATGCGGCGAGGACGCCTGTGCGTTCCGCTTCGGCGCCCGCACGGCCCGCGAGCGCCTCGAGGGCGTGCGCGAGCCTCGCCTGCGCGCCACGGTGCGCCCGGCGGACGTGACCTTCGTGACCGCCAACCGTGGCGACGAGGCCGTGGTGCGCGACGCCATCGAGAGGCTGCGCCATGCGTGAGCCCGCGCGCCCGACGTCGCCCCGCGCTCTGGTCGGCCAGGTGCTGCTGTACGCGACCTTCGCGCTCGCGCTGGGCGTGTTCTCGCAGTGGCCACGCTACCACCCGCTGGCGCCGGGGCAAGCGGTCATCAAGGTGAGCTTCGTGCACGCCGGCCGCCCGGTGGGCGACTGCAGGCCGCTCACGCAGGAGGAACGCGCCCGGCTGCCGCCCAACATGCGCGCGCCCCAGGTCTGTCCGCGCGAACGCTCGCCGGTCAGCATCGAAGTCGACCTCGGCGACGCGCCCGTGCTGCGCCGCACGGCCACGCCGTCGGGCCTGTCCAGGGACGGTGCCTCGGCCCTGTACCAGAAGCTCGTGGTGCCCGCCGGCGTGCAGCGCATTGCCGTGCGCCTCAAGGACGACGTGCGCGCCGGCGGCTTCACGCACACCCGGGAGGCCACGGTGACGCTCGCGCCCGCACAGGTGCTGGTGGTCGACTTCGACGCGCAGAAGGGCGCCATCACCATCCAATGAAGATCCCGCCATGAACACCACGACGCTGACCCGGACGTTCTCCTTCGTCTTCGCCCCTGCCGGTGCGGGTGCGGACTACGTGCTGCCGGCCGTGAGCGACCGCGCGCTGGCACGCGGCTGGCTGTGGCTCGCGCTGTTCGCCCTGGTCGGCTCGGGGCTGTTCTCGGTGCTGCTGGTGCTGGCCCGCACGCCGGGCGTCAACGCGTGGCTGCCGGCCGGGGACTTCTTCCGCACCGCCCTGGTGGTGCACGTCGACCTGTCGGTGCTGGTGTGGTTCGTCGCGATCGCCGGCCTGCTGTGGAACGTCAATGGCGCGCCCGGCCGCGGGCGGGCATGGAACGAGTTCGCGCTCGCGCTGTGCGGTGCCGGGACGGCCCTGATGATCGTCGCGCCGTTCACCGGGCCCGTGCTCGGCGGCGCGCCGGTGATGGCCAACTACGTCCCGTTGCTCGACGGCCCGGTGTTCCTCACGGCGCTGGCCACTTTCGGCCTCGGGGCCGCGGTGCTGATCGCGCGCGCGCTGGTGCACGCGCCGCGCATCGGACCGCGCGTGGACGGCCAGGCCGCGCTGCGCTTCGGCCTCAATGCCGCCGCGGTGGCCGGCGCGGTCGCCCTGCTCGCGTTCGCCTGGTCGCTCGTGGTCGTCCCGCGCACGCTGCCCGACAAGACCTACTACGAGATCCTGTTCTGGGGTGGCGGCCACGCGCTGCAGTTCGTCTGGACGCTGCTGATGCTCGTGGGCTGGCTCGCGCTGGCCTGCGCCTGCGGCGCCCGCGTGCCGCTCACGCCGCGCGTCGCACTGCTGCTGTTCATGCTCGCCCTGGTCAGCGTCTTCGTCACGCCCGTGGCCTACCTGGCGCACCATGTGGTCACGGTCGAACACCGCGCCTGGCACACCTGGGCCATGCGCTTCGGCGGCGGGGTGGCCATCGTGCCGGTCGCTCTCGCGGTGATGGTCGCGCTCGCGCTGTCCAGACGTCCGCTGGCACCGGTGCAGCGGCCGCTGCGCGCCGCGCTGCTCGCCTCGATGCTGCTGTTCGCCTCCGGGGGCGTGATCGGCCTGACCATCGGCGGGGCCAACGTCAAGATTCCGGCGCACTACCACGGTTGCATCGTCGGCGTGACGCTGGCACTGATGGGGCTCGTGTTCCACCTGCTGCCGCGGCTGGGCTACGGCGCGCCGCAGGGTCGCCTCGCCGTCGCGCAGCCCTGGGTGTACGGTGCCGGGCAGCTGATGCACATCGTCGGTCTGGTCTGGTCCGGCGGCTACGGCGTGCAGCGCAAGGTGGCGGGCGCCGAACAGGTGCTGCGCTCGACCGGCGAGATCGCCGGCATGGGACTGATGGGTGCGGGGGGGCTGCTGGCCATCGTCGGCGGCCTGCTGTTCGTCGTCGTCGTCGCCGGGGCGGTGCGGCGCCGATGATCGGGCTGTCGCAGCGCGCTCTGCGTGCGGCCTTCCTGCGTGCGGAGGCGCGGCTCAATGCCGTCCTGGGCGACGCACTCAACCCGCTGTACCACCTGGGCGCCATCACCTTCTTCCTGTTCTGGGTGGTCGGCGCGAGCGGCCTGTACCTCTACGCCTTCTTCGACACCAGCGTCGAGGGTGCCTACGGCTCGGTGCAGGCGCTGACGCACGGACAGTGGTATGCCGGCGGCGTGCTTCGCAGCGTGCACCGCTACGCCTCGGACGCGATGGTGGTGACGATGGCGATCCACCTCGTGCGGCACTTCGCGTTCGACCGCCTGCGCGGCTTCCGCGCGTTCTCCTGGATCACCGGCGTGGTGCTGATCGCGCTGGTCGGCCTGGCCGGTGCCAACGGCTACATGCTGCCCTGGGACCGCCTGGCGCAGTGGGTCACGCAGGCGAGTTTCGAGTGGCTCGACGCCCTGCCGGGGTTCGGCGGCACGCTGATCCGCAACTTCATCGTGCCCGAGGCGGTGAGCAACCGCCTGTTCTCGCTGCTGGTGTTCATCCACATCGGCGTGCCGCTGGCCACGCTGCTGCTGATGTGGGTGCACGTGCAGCGCGTGCCCAAGGCGAAGACCACGCCGCCGCGGCCGATCGCCGTCGCCCTGCTGGCCATGCTGGCACTGATGGCCGCGCTGCAGCCCGTGGCCAGCCAGGGCGGCGCCGCGGACCTGCGCCTGGCGCCGACGGCGCTGGCGCTGGACTGGCTCCTGCTCGGCCTGTTTCCGCTGGCGGACCTGCTGCCGCCGCGCGCGGCCTGGGCCGCGTTGGGCGGCGCTGCCTTGCTGCTCGCGCTGCTGCCCTGGCTGCCGCTGCGGCGGCGCACGACCGCCGCCGTCGCGCTGACGGTGCACCCCGGGCCGGTGCACCTGCAGGCGCGCCCCGGCGAGACCCTGCTCGAGGCCGGCCTGCGGGCCGGCCTCGCCCTGCCCTACGACTGCCGCGCCGGCGGCTGCGGCCAGTGCGTGTGCACCGTCCTGCACGGGCGCGTCGACCCCGGCGCCTGCCAGCCCGGCGCGCTGGGCGCGGCGATGCGCGCGCGCGGCCAGGTCCTGATGTGCACCGCGGTGCCGCTCGAGGCGGTGGAGGTGGAGGTCGAGGGCGTGGCCTCGCTGGCGGCCGGCACGAGCGCGCCACGACGCTGGGTGGCGCGCGTGGCGCGGCTCGAGCGCCTGTCGGACGACCTGATGCGCATCGAGCTCGCGCTGCCCTCGGGCCAGCGCATCGAGTACGCGGCCGGCCAGTACCTCAACGTCGTGCTCGGCGATGGCGCCCGCCGCGCGTTCTCGTTCGCCAGCGCGCCGCGGCCGGGCGGCAACGAGGTGATCGAACTGCACGTGCGCTGGATCCCCGGCGGCCGCTTCACCACGCAGGTGTTCACCGCATTGCGCGAGGGCGATGCGCTCGAGTTCGAAGGCCCGCTCGGGCGCTTCGTGCTGAGCGCGGGCGAGCGCCCGATCCTGTTCGTCGCCGGCGCCACCGGCTTCGCGCCGATCAAGAGCATCGTCGAGGACGCGTTCGCGCGCGGCGTGCAGCGGCCGATGCAGCTGTACTGGGGCGTGCGCCATGCACGCGACCTGTACCTGGTCGACATCGTCGAGCGCTGGCAGCGCGAGCACGCCAACTTCGCGTTCGTGCCGGTGCTGTCCGAACCCGAGGCCGGCTGGGCCGGCCGGCGCGGTCTGGTGCACGAGGCCATGCTGGCCGACCACCCCGACCTCGCGGGCTACGAGGTCTACGCCTGCGGCTCGGTCAGGATGGTGCAGGCCGCCGTGCCCGATTTCCTGGCCCACGGCCTGGGCGAGCAGTTCTGCTTCTCGGACGCCTTCACGCCGGCGCCGGCGGCCGGCGCGTCGGGCGCGGGCCCGTCCGCGACCCCGGCCTGACGCTGCAGCCCGCCGGCGGCAACCCCCTCGTCGTGCGCCGGGTGGCGGCGCGCGCGGCGCCCTACAGCGCCATCGCCGGCTCCCTGGCCTCGTCCGCCGGCGCGCCCGCATGCCCGAACCGGAAGACCGCCACCGCGCTGTTGAGCCGGTCGGCCTGCTCGTGCATGGCCTCGGCGGAAGCGGCCGCCTGTTCCACGAGCGCCGCGTTCTGCTGGGTCACCTTGTCCATCTGCATGATCGCCGAGTTCACCTGCTCGATGCCGCTCGACTGCTCCTGCGAAGCCACGGCGATCTCGGCCACGATGTCGGTCACGCGCCTGACCGCCTGCACGACATCCTCCATGGTCCTGCCCGCCTGGTCCACCAGCTGCGCGCCCGCGTCCACCTGGGCGACGGAGTCGGTGATCAGCGCCTTGATCTCCCGCGCCGCGACGGCGCTGCGTTGCGCCAGGCTGCGCACCTCGGCCGCCACCACCGCGAAGCCTCGCCCCTGTTCGCCGGCGCGCGCCGCCTCCACCGCCGCATTCAGCGCCAGGATGTTGGTCTGGAAGGCGATGCCGTCGATCACCGCAATGATCTCCACGATCTTCTTCGACGACTGGCTGATCGAGTCCATGGTCTGGACCACCTTGTCGACCACCTCGCCACCCTTGAGCGCGACGCCCGACGCGCCGGACGCGAGCTCGCTGGCCTGACGCGCGTTGTCGGCGTTCTGCCGTACGGTCGACGTCATCTGTTCCATCGAGCTGGCCGTCTCCTCCAGGCTCGAGGCCTGTTCCTCGGTGCGCTGCGACAGGTCGGCGTTGCCGGAGGCGATCTGCACGCTGGCGCTGCCGATCACCTCGGCGCCGGTGCGCACACCCGCGACGATCGCGCGCAGGTTCTCCGTCATGTCGCCCATGGCGTGCAGGAGTCGACCGACCTCGTCGTCGGACGTGGCGTCGATGCGCTGGCTCAGGTCGCCCTGGCCCACGGCGACGGCGATGCGCGAGGCTTCGCGCAGCGCACCGGTGATGCTCTTGAGGATCCAGATCGACAACGCCACCTGCACCGCCAGGATCAGGATGCCGGCGAGAAGCGCGTCGCGGGTCATCGCCTTTCCGGTGGCGTCGAACTCGGTGTCGGCCCGTTGCGCCTCCTTGTTCATCGACTCGGCCAACCGGCTCATGGGTTCGCTGATCCTGGACACGTAGCCATCGAGTTCGGCGTCGACCTGACGGATGCGCGCCAAGGACTGCTCGTCCTGGTCCTGGCCGAGCAGCGGCAGCATCCTGAGCTCGTAGGCCTGGATCAGGCCGGCCAGGGCCTCGCGGGCCTCGCCGATCCAGCGCTTCTCCTCGGCCGTGTCGGCCAGGGCGGCAGTCTTCTCGAACAGCGCCAGGGCGTCGCGCTTGGCCTCGGCCCATTGCCTGGCGCTTTCCGGCAGGTCGCGATTGATCACGGCGTCGGCGATCACCCGGTACAGGTGCTGCCCGATCGCCGCGGTCCGATGGCCGTCGCCGGCATGCTGCGCGCGCGTCGCGCCTGCGTCCTGCATCTGCGCAAGCCGGTTCAGGCCGCCCTGCGAGATGGCGATCAGCGAGGTCACCGCGATGAGGCCGGCGACGATGTTGAGCATCAGTTTTCCCCTGATGCCGAGATTCCAGTTCATGACGATCCCTTTCGCTCACTCGAATTCGCGCCCATCGACGGCGGCGACGTCCGCCGGGTGCCGTTCGCGGCCGATCCGGTGCCACCGGTCCCGGCGTCCGAGGGGGGCGCGCGTCGCGGCGGCGGATGGGGTGCGGAACAACATGTCGATCGGGTTCCCAGTCGCTTCGGCCGCGCCGCCGTGCGACTTGAGCGCCGGCGACGCCGAACGTCGACGTAGTCGACCGGTCATTGACGCTGCTCAATTTCGCGGCAGGCCGGCGCGAAGCCGGCGGGCACGCGCGACGCGATGCCGCGCGCCGCGCGTCCGCGCCGCCCGGCCCCGGCTCAGCCGGGCATCGACAGCCGCCGCACCGCGCCGACGTAGCGCGCGAGCGTGGGCGACACCGCCCCGGGCGCGAGGCGCACGTCGATCAGCTGGAAGCGCCCGCGCGTGGCGTGCGCGCGCCGCAGCGCGGCGTGCAGCTCGGCGCGCGTGCGCACCGCGTGGCCGTCGCCGCCCATGCCGCCGGCCATCGAGGCGAAGTCCCACTGCGGCAGCGCGTTGAAGCGGCTCTCGGGCTGGAACGCGCGCAGCATCTCCCAGCTCGCGTTGTTGAAGACGACGACGATCGGGTCGCAGCCGGCCCGCGCGGCATTGCCCAGCTCCCAGCCGGTCATCTGGAAGGCGCCGTCGCCCACCAGCACCAGCGGGCGGCGGCCGCTGGCCACCTGCACGCCGATGCCCGCCGGCACGCCGTAGCCCATCGTCGCGTAGTAGCCCGGCGCCACCAGCGCGCCCGGCGCCAGGTCCATCGCGGTGAAGAGGCAGTCGCCCACGTCGCTGGCCACCGGCATCACGCCGTGCGCATGCATCAGCGCGTTGAGCGCGGCCGCGATGTCCGCGGGCGCCACCGGGGCGTCGTCGACGACGGGTGCGGCCGCCGGCGCGACGGCCGCCGTCGCCGCGGCCGGCGCCGGACGTGGCGGCAGGCGCTCGATCAGCGCCTCGACCAGCGCGGCCATCGGCACGCCCGGGTACACGTGGTGGCCCAGGGCCACCGCGCCGTCGTAGGCGCGGATGGTGCGCCGCAGGTCGATGCGCTGCGCCGAGACCGCGAAGTTGGTGTCGCTGACGATGACGCCCAACAGCAGCAGCGCGTCGGACGATTCCACGCGCTCGGTCAGCGCCGGGTCGCCGGCCAGACCGAGGTAGGTGCCCAGCACCGGCGCCTCGGTCTCGGAGAGCACGCCGCGGCCCATGAAGGACGTCGCCACCGGGATCGCCAGCCGCCGTGCCAGCTCGGCCACGCGCGCCTCCAGGCCGAAGCGACGCACTTCCACGCCCACCATCATCAGCGGCCGCGCCGCCGCACGCAGGCGCTGCAGCAGCTCGTCGGCGCAGGCGGCCACGGCGTCCGCGTCGGGGGCCGGCGCCGCCGTCTGCGGCACCGCCTCGATCGGCTGCGCCGGCCGGTCGCGCGGGATCTCGAGGTACACCGGCCGCGAGCTGCACAGCGCGGTGTCGAGCACGCGCGCGATCTCGTGCGGCGCCTGGCGCAGGTCGTCCAGGCGCGCCTGGTCGGCCGTGATCTCGCGGAACAGGCGCCACTGCGAATCGAGGGTCTTGACCTGGTGGTGCAGTTGCAGGCCGCTGGCCGCCTCGTGCGCCGCCGGCGCGCCCGACAGCACCACCAGCGGCACGCGCTCGGCATACGCCGAGGCCACCGCATTGACGATGTTGAGCGCACCCGCGCCGTAGGTCACCGCGGCCACGCCGAGCCCGCCGCGCATGCGCGCGGCCGCGTCGGCGGCGAAGCCCACGGCGGGCTCGTGCGACAGCGTCACCAGCGGCAGCACCGCGTGGCGCTCGATCTCGCGGAACAGCGGCAGCGCGAAGTCGCCCGGGATGCCGAACACCTCGGTGGCGCCGCGCGCGCGCAGCGCGTGCAGCAGCTCGACGGTCAGCGACGCCGCTGCCATGGCCCCGCTGCGCCGCGCCGCTTGGCGCTGCACCCAGCCCGCCTCATGGGGTACTCAGCGGCACGCGCAGCCGCCGCAACAGTCGCTGCCGCCGCGGCGCGTGATGCGCACCCGCCACAGGTCGGGGCCGTTCTCCAGGTCGTCCCACTGGAACAGGCCTTCGCGCGTGGCGATGAAGAGCTCGCGCAGGGGCAAGGGCTCGTGGTCGACCACCAACTCCATCGCGCTGCCGGGCGCCAACGCCTCGAACGTCGTGAGGATCTTCGCGTGACGCTGTGACCAGGGGACCTTTCGCACGTCGATGGTCACGGCGACGTGGATGGGCAAGGCTTCAGTCATCGCGATGCGGCAGGTGTGGACGGCAGGGATCACAGTCTGTGCCTGGGGCGGACTTGCTTCCTTGAACCTGCGCAAGGAATCAACCCGGCCGGCCATCGGCGCGCGGGCGCCCCAGCCACCCGCCGTAGCGCCAGCCCCAGCCGATCGTCGCCACCGCCCACGATGCCGCCGAGGCCACGACGAGCCCGCCGGCGTGCGCGTCCCACAGCGCGCCGGCCACGCGCAGCAGCGCCGCCGCCTGCACCAGCCAGTACAGCGTCCAGGCCAGGTCGTCGGCCGCGAGCGGACGCCCGCTGTGGCCGGCCGACACGCGCGTGGCCATCGCGAACAAGGTCGCCCCCAGGTAGCCGAGCGTCAGCGCGTGCAGGGGCGCGTGCCCGAGCGAATGCGCGCCGCCGCTGGCCGCCAGCCACGCGTGGGACAGCGCCGACAGCGCCAGCGCCATCCCGAACCAGACGAAGCCGGCGTGCAGCATCGCGAGCAGCCGGATCGACAGGCTCTGCACCAGCCCCCAGCGCACGGCCACGACGAGCAGCACCAGCGCGGCGAGCGCCTCCAGCGCGGCCTGCGTGGCGAGCACCGCGCCCGGCAGCGGCCACCACCACAGCTCGGCCAGCGCCAGCGGCAACTGGCCGACGAGGGCGGCGAGCATGACCGCCAGCAGCCAGCGCGGCCGCCACGCATCGAGGAACGGCAGCGCGCTGGCGGTGAAGAAGGGCAGCATGCGGTGCGACACGATCGCGAACACCGGCGCGACGAAACCCCACAGAGCGACCCTGGAGGCCGCGCGCACGCCGGTCACGTCGTCGAAGGCCAGCGCCGCGGCCGCGCCCCACAGCGCCAGGGCCCCCACCGTGCAGGCCGCCGCCACCAGCGCGGGGTGCAACTTGTCGGGCGTGGGGCTGGCGCGCAGCAGGCCCGCGAAACGCCACGTGTGCGCGCTCCAGCCGGCCGCCGCCAGCGCCGCGCCGACGGCGGCCACGCGCACGTCGACGTGAAAGCCCACCAGCGCGAGCGCCCAGCCCGCAACCAGGGTCGTGGTCGCCGGCCGCAGGGCCCGTGCGTCGACCTCGGGCAGCGCCAGCCAGCGCGGCCCGGCCGTGAACAGGAAGCCGACCATGAAGAGCGGCAGCGCGCCCGCGGTCATCGCGAGCGCATGCGCCGCGGGCGCGGCGACGGCCCAGTGCAGCGGCACGCCTGCAGCGGCCGCCAGCAGCGCGAGCAGCCACCAAACTGCCATGACCGCCAGCAGCACGGCACCGGCGAAGAATCCCAGGCGGTGCGGCGCGCTGGCCACGCGCGCCCAGCTCCAGCGCCCCGCGCCCTCGAGCGCGGCCGCGGGCATCGGCTGCATCGACACGCGCCGCCGCGAGCCACGCGTGCCGTCCGGCGGCGGAATCGCGCTCACGCGACGCTCCGGTGCGCTCAGGCCGCGCCGAGCGCGACACCTGGCGTCAGCAGGCGCTCGATCAGCGCGCGCACGGTGGCGATGCGCTCGCCGAAGGGCAAGGCGCCGGCGCCGCGGAAGAAGAGTCCCTTGTCGACCTCGCCGCGCAGCGCCGCGGCCAGGCGCGCGTCGATGCAGAACTGGCCCCAGCCCGGCAGGCCGTCGCGCAGGCCGCATTGCGCCAGGCAGTCCCAGGCCAGCGTGCAGCGCGCCTTCTGGTGCACCTTCTGCTGCAGGCGCGGCAGCGCCTGCAGGTAGTTGCGCAGCCAGCGCGTGGCCACCGCGCGCGCGGGCAGGCCGGCCACGCTGGTGAACTCGATGACGTCCTCGTCCTTCGCGCCGGCCAGCACCTGCTTGAAATTCTCGTGCGCGTCGCACTCCTCGGTGGCCACGAAGGGCGTGCCCAGCTGCACCGCGGCCGCACCCAGCGCCTGCGCCCGCGCGATGTCCTCGAAGCTGCGGATGCCGCCGGCGACGATGAGCGGCACCTCGCGCTCGATGCCGGCGCCGCGCAGGAACGCGAGCGCCTCCGGGATCACGCGCTCGAAGTCGAAGCGCGCGTCGGCCAGGTCCTCGACCTTGGCCGCGCCCAGGTGGCCTCCGGCCCAGCGCGGGTGCTCGATGACGATGGCGTCGGGGATGCGCTGCTTGCGCTCCCACTTCTTGACCACCAGCGCGATGCCCCGCGCGTCCGACAGGATCGGGATCAGCGCCGTCTGCGGGTGCTCGCGCGCCAGGTCGGGCAGGTCCAGCGGCAGCCCGGCGCCCACCACGACCGCGTCGATGCCGGCCTCCAGCGAGGTGCGCACCAGCGCCGCGTACTCGCTGACCGCGCGCATCACGTTGACGGCCAGCAGGCCGCGGCCCTGCGCCAGCTCGCGCGCGGCCGCGATCTCGCGCCGCAGCGCCTCCAGGTTGGCGGCGTCGATGGCCGCCTTGGTCGCGTCGTGCGCGGCCGGGCTCAGGTCGAGGCCCGCCGTGCGGGCCATCAGGTCGGGGTGGTGGCGCCGCAGGTCGATGGCGGAGAGGGTGCCCACCGCGCCCTGCGCGGCCACGCTGCCGGCCAGCCGGTGCGCCGAGATGCCCACCCCCATGCCGCCCTGCACCACCGGCAGCAGCGTGCGCCCGCCCAGGCGCAGGGGGGCGAGGCGGCTGGCGGCGAAGGCGGCCTGCAGGTCGCTGGAGATGGCGTCGAAGGTCATGGCAGGGCTCTCGAAGGCAACGCGGGACACTAGCCGCCGCCTGCGGGCACGGCCTTGTCCTGGGTCAAGCGGCGGGCGGCGCGGCGGCCGGGCGCTACAGTCGGGCGACGATGAACGACCCCGCGCCGGCGCCGGAAGACCTCTCGCTGCGGGCCATGCACCCGGGCAATTTCGCCCTGGTGATGGCCAGCGGCATCATTGCCGTCGGGCTGCGCATGCTCGGCCATGAGGCGCTCGCCGAGGCGCTGCAGGCGGTGGCGATCGCCGCCTGGTGCGTGCTCGTCGCGATGAGCGCGCTGCGCTGGCTGCGCCACCCCGCCGCAGTCCACTCCGACCTGCGCCACCCGCGCATGGTGTTCTCCTACTTCACGCTGGTGGCGGCCACCGACATCGTGGGCCTGCTGCTGCTGGACCAGGGCCACGCGATGCTGGCCATCGCGTGCTGGGCGATCGCCTTCCTCGCGTGGTGCACCCTGCTCTACCTCGCGTTCAGCGTGCTCACCTTCCTGACGCACGAGCACAACGTCAACATCGTGCACGGCGGGTGGCTGATCGCCATCGTGGGCACGCAGTCGCTGGTGCTGCTGGGCGCGCGCATCGCCCCCGAGCTGGGCGATGCGGCCGGCTACATGTTCGTCGAGATCCACATGCTGTGGGATCTGGGACTGGTGTTCTACGGCATCTTCGTGACGCTGTTCTGCTACCGCATTTTCTTCCTCACCCTGAAACCGCAGGACGTGGGCCCGCTGCTGTGGGTGGTGATGGGCGCGGCGGCCATCAGCGCCAACGCGGGCACCGCGCTGCTGACGGCCGACCCGCGTCTGCCCTTCCTGGCCGCCCAGCGCCCGTTCGTCGAGGGCGTGACGATGATGATCTGGGCCTGGGGCACGTGGTGGATCCCGATGCTGGTGATCTTCGGGCTGTGGAAGCACGGCGCCAACCGCCTGCCGGTGCGCTACGAGCCGACGATGTGGAGCATGGTGTTCCCGCTGGGCATGTACACGGTGGCCAGCGCGCGCCTGGGCCTGGCCGCCGACTTCGCGCCGCTGCGCTGGATCGCGCAGGGGATGATCTGGGTGGCGCTGGCGGCCTGG
>DASTJE010000004.1:0-10281 GCA_035716845.1 Burkholderiaceae bacterium | reverse complement strand
TTGCGCCAGCGCAAACCAGGCGGCCGCGTGGCCGCGTGACGGCCGCTTCGACGGCCCGCTGCCTGCAGATCGGCACCGCGTTGGTCCGACGCGACACCTGCCGGGCCCGGATTTCGCGGTCGTGCGCAAGCCACTCGGGCCGACCGCCGGCGGCGGCTTCGCAGTTTTGCGAATCGGGGCGGCCGGATTCGCAAAACTGCGAACAAAGTCACGAAAACAGCGGGGGCGCCGGCGCGGCGTCAGTCGGTGGCGGTGTGCTCGCCGAGCTTGCGGTACAGGCTCGACAGGCTGATGCGCAGCCGCTGCGCCGCCAGCCGCCGGTCGCCCTGTGCGGCCGCGATGGCCGCGGTGATGATCTGCAGCTCGACCTTCTGCAACTGCTCGCGCAGGCCGCCCTCGTCGGGCACCTCGGGCGCCGGCGGGAGCCTGGGCGTCGTCGCGTCGACCAGGGCGGCCGGCAGGTCGGCGACGCCGATCGATGGCCCCTCGGCGACGATGCGGGCGCGGGTGATCACGTTTTCGAGCTCTCGCACGTTGCCCGGCCACGCATAGGCCAGCAGATAGGCCTCCGCTTCCGAGTCGATCTCGAGCGCGGATGCGGGGTCGGGCCCTGCTCCTCGCTGCAGCAGGAATCGCACCAGGTCACGGATGTCCTCGGGCCGCTCGCGCAGCGGCGGCACGGCGATCTGGAACATGCTCAGGCGGAAGTACAGGTCGTCGCGGAAGCGGCCCTGCGCGATCATGTCCTTCAGGTCGCGGTTGGTCGCCGCGACGATGCGGATGTCGACCTGCCGCTGCTGCTCGCTGCCCACGGCGCGGATCTTCTTGCTCTCGATGGCGTGCAGCAGCTTGGTCTGCATCGGCATCGGCAACTCGCCGATCTCGTCGAGGAACAGCGTGCCCCGATCGGCCTCGAGGAACAGCCCCTTGCGCGTGCGGTCGGCGCCGGTGAAGGCCCCCTTGGTGTGGCCGAACAGTTCGCTTTCCATCAGCGTCTCGGGGATGGCGCTGCAGTTCACCGGCACGAACGCCTGCTCGGCGCGCGGGCTCTGCTGGTGGATGGCCTGCGCCAGCACGCCCTTGCCGGTGCCGCTCTCGCCGGTGATCAGCACGGTGCTGTCGGTGGGCGCCACCTTGGACGCCAGCCGGCTCACGGCCAGCATGCCCGGCGAGCGGAATCCCAGCGCCGGCGCCGTCTTCTCGCCGACCGCCCTGCGCAGGACCTTGTTCTCCTCGCGCAGCCCGCGCATCGCCTCGATCTGCGCGAGCCGGTGCAGCAGTTCGTCCTTGCGAACCGGCTTCAGGATGTAGTCGTGCGCACCGGCGCGCAGCGCCTCGACGGCCGTCTCCAGCGACGTGCTGGCCGTGATCATCACGAAGGTCGTGTCGATGCCGGCCGCGCGCGCACGACGCAGCACGTCCAGTCCGCTGCCGTCGGGCATGCGGATGTCGCACAGCGCCACGTCGAAGTCCCCGCCGGCCAGCAGCGCCATGGCCGGCTCGGCCCCCGCCGCCATCTCGACCCAGTAGCCGGCCTTGCCGAGCGCGGTGGCGAGGATCTGGCGCAGCGCCGGCTCGTCGTCGATCACCAGAACGTGCGAGGACGGCATCGTTCAGTCCCCCTCGGCCTCGTCGGTGCGCAACGGCAGATGCAGGGTGGCGGTCGTGCCCACGCCCGGCGCCGATGCAAGCTCGATGCGGCCGCCGGCCTGCGTCATCAAAGTCTTGCAGACGAACAGGCCGATGCCGCGCCCCTTGCCGGCCGGCTTGGTGGTGAACGAATCGTCGAACGCCCTGGCCAGCACCTCGGGCGTCATGCCGCAGCCGTTGTCGCGCACGGTGACGATCACCTCTTCGGCCGTGACGTGCGTGCCGATCACGATGCGCGCCTGCCCCGGTGCCGTCAGGTGCTCCATCGCGTCGGCGGCATTGATCAGCAGGTTCAGCAGCACCTGGGTGATGTGGTCGGCCACCGCGACGACGGCCGGGATGTCGTGCGACAGGTCGAGTTCGAACTCGATCGGCCGCAGCCGGCTGTCGTAGCGCACGAAGCCGCAGGTCGAACGGATCAGTGCGTGCAGGTCGAGCAGTTCGGCCGTGGGCGAGCGCGGGGCGGTCATCGTGGCCATCTGCCGCATGATGTGGGTGATGCGCTCGCTGTGCTGGCCGATCTGCACCGCGAAGTCGTGGATGGCCCGACCGTTCTCGTCGTCCCGGCCGGCGGTCTCGTCGACGATGAACTGCGAGACGCCGGCGATCGCAGCGATCGGGTTGCTGACCTCGTGCGCGATGGTGGCCGCCAGCGACCCGACCGCAGCCATCTTCTCCTGGTGCACGCGCTGCTGCCAGCTCAGCTCGAGCTTTTGCTCCCAGCGCCGCAGTTCCGTCTGCATGCGGTTGACCGCCGCGATGAGGTCGCCGACCTCGTCGCGCCGCTGGCTGTCCAGCGGCGCGCCGGCGTAGCCGCCGACGATGGCGATGGCACGCTGGCGCAGCCGCTTGATGTCGGTGGCCAGCCGGGTGAAGAACGTCAGCACCACCAGCAGCGTGCCGCCGGCGCCGATCACGTTGCCGGCAATGGCCACTGCGCCGATGGTGTGCTCCTTGTCGTGATACTCCTTGGCCAGGTCGGTGCTGCGCTGCTGCAGGGCGTTGCGGATCTTGTGCAGCTTGACGATCAGCTGCTGCTCGCCGTCGCGCATCTGCTCCAGGTCGCGCCGGCTCGACGACGCACGCACCGCGCTCACCGCCGCCAGCAGCGCATCGCCATCCTGCTCGAGCAGCGGATACAGGCGCTTGGCCATCTCCAGTTCGTGGGCGATCGAGTCCACGTGGTCGACGACGACCGCCAGGGCGGCCGCTCCCGGTTCGCCGCCCGCGGTATGGTTCAGCACGGACTGCGTGTCGAGCAGCACCCGGTCGAGCGTGTTCATGATCGAGGTGACGACGACGTGCTTGTACTCCATGGCTTCCATCTGGCGCACCAGATCCCGGAGCTCCGTTCGTTCGCGGGCGACGAAGTACGCCACCAGCCCGAGATAGGCGACCAGCACGCCCAGCGCGATCATGCCCTTGCTGCGCAGCGTGAGGATCATTGCCGCCCCGGGGGTTGCGATGGGGGCGGCGGCGCCGGCATGCGCCGGCCGGGCAGCGCGAGGGGCCGCACCAGCCGCGCAGCGGCACCGTAGGCGAGCCCGGTGTGTTCCTCGCCGTGGCAGGTCAACGAACAGCTGCCGCCGCCGAGCGTGCTGACGTACTGCAGCTGGCCGCGGCTGTTGGCCGTGACCACGGCCTTGCCCGAGGTGTCGCGCAGCAGGAAATTGATCAGGTGGGGGCTTTTCTGCGACCCGTGTGCGTCGTGGCAGGCCGCGCAGGGCGCCTGCTTCTCCACCACGTGCTTGGCGTGCGGGAAGCCGCTGGCCGACGACAGGAGCGTGCCGCGGTCGTGGCACTTGTAGCAGAGGTCGTAGCTCGCCAGCGACTCGGGCTGCGGGTCGCTGGTCGAGTAGCCGCGCTCGAGGATGGGCGCGAAGCGCGAGGCGTGCGCGCCGCGGGGCACGAGATCGCTGTTGTTGTGGCAGTCGATGCAGCCGATCGTCGAAGCGGCCGTGTACGGTGCCCGCAGCCCTTTGATCGTGGCGTTGCGGCCGGGCGCCGCGATGGGGTGGTAGGACGCGTTGGCCGGATCGATCCGCGTGCGCACGACGCGCGTCGTCTCCACGCGGGTCAGTCCGGGCGTGGTCGGCTCGCGCAGGCCGTGGCACTTGAGGCACACCTCGTACTCGAACGACGCCTGGGCCACCGTCGTGCCGCCGATCGACACGCCCGGCACGCCCTGCAGCGCCCCGGGCACCAGCGGCGGTGCGGCCGGTCGGCTGTTGGCCGCGTGCGGGTTGTGGCAGTCGCTGCAGGTCACGTGACGGGCCATCGTGGCCGGGTTCTCCTGCGGGTCGTGCGTCCACTCGGCCGCGTCGATCGGGTGGCGGGAGAACTTGGCGCCGTTGGCGAACTCGGCCGCGACGTTCTTCGTCGACACGGTGCCGCCGTGGCACACGCTGCAGTTCTCGGCCTCGCCGCGCCAGGCCAGCAGCCGCGGGCCGTGGCCCGCCGAGTGGCTCCTGTGGCAGTTGCGGCAGGCATTGGCGGCCACCGTGGCGGCACCGTCCGGCGGCCACGGCCGCACGCCGCTGCCGTTCCACACCGCCGATGAATTCGCGTGATCGGAGCCGGCCCACTGCGGCGGGCTGTGACAGGCCAGGCACAACGCCCCGTTGGCGTTGTCCATGCGCAGGAACTGGGCCCGTCGGTGCTCGTGTGCGTTGTGGCAGGTCGAGCATTCCAGCTTGCCGCCGGCAAGACGGATCGCGGAGGGCAGGCTGCCCGGTTCGACCAGGCCGGGGTGCTGGGTGACCAGCGCGCTGTCGTAGGTGAACGAGATGGGGTGGTCGTCGCTCAGGTCGGTGCCCAGCCGCGTGGGCCCGGTCAGCGGGCCGAGCTTGAGGGTGTCGGCCGCCGCCGGTGTTCGCAGGTTGCCGAGTGCCATCACGCCGTCGTGGCACGAAAGGCACAGGCGGGACGTGCCCGTGGGCTGGTTCAGCGTCGCGCGCAGCGTGCTGCTGGCATAGAGCTGGTAGGTCAGGCCCGGCAGGTCGCGGTTCCACAGCGAGATCTGAGGGTTGGCGTTGTGCGGCGTGTGGCAGAACACGCACAGGCCGGTCGGCACGCTCTCCTTGACCGCACCCGGCCCGCCGGGCGTCAGGTTGTGCACGGTGCGGGCGATGTCGGTCTGGGCCGGCGGCCGCTCGCCGACGAGCGCGCACGCGGCCAGCAGCGTGACGGCGCGCAGCCACCGCAACGCGAGCTGCCTCGAGAGGACGGTAGGTCGCCGCTGCGGCGATCGGTCGCGGAGGCCGGATCGGATCATGGCTCGGCCCCCCCGCCCGCGGCGCTCACGCTGTCGAACACCTGGATGCGCTGGTTGTACGAGTCGGCCACGTAGAACCGGCTGCTGTCGCCGTCCATGAACAGGCCGCCGGGCAGCCAGAAGCGGCCGGGCTCGGAGCCGCGCTGGCCGAAGCCGAGCAGCAGGCGCCCGTCGCTGCGCAGGACCTGCACGGCGTCGAACAGCGCGTCGACGACGTAGACCTGCCCGTGGCGGTCCTGCGCCACGCCCTTGGGCGCCGCGAAGTCGCCCGAGCCGTCGCCCACCTTGCCGAGCTTCCACCGGAAGTTGCCGTCGGCATCGAACGCCTGGACCCGGAAGTTCATCGCGTCGGTGACGAGCAGCTCGCCCTCGCGGCCCAACGCCAGGTGGGTCGGGAAGTTGAACTCTCCATCGGCCGAGCCGTTGCGGCCCAGCGTTCGCAGGAGGCGACCGTCGGATCCGAACACGAACACGCGATGCGCGGCCGAGTCGGCCACGTACAGCCTCGAACGCACGGCGTCGAACGCGATGCCGGCCGGCCGCTGCAGGCGGGCGTCTGCGATCCGGCTCACCAGCCGGCCCTCGCGGTCGATCAGCAGCACTTGCTTCAACACGCTGTCGGCGAGGTAGACCTGCGCGTCCGGTGCCAGAGCCAGGGCCACCGGCGACACGAGGCCGTCCTGGCCCACGCGCTCGATCCTCAGCGCACTCGAACGTTCGCGGTCCAGAATGAACAGCGCGCGCGCCCCGGGGTCTGCCACGTAGAGAACGCCGGCGCGCTCGGCGACGCCCGTCGGCCGCACGAAGTGCAGCCCCGTCTGGCCGGTCAGCGAATCGACGAGGCGGCCCAGGGCGCTCCGCTCGATGCCCCAGTCCGCCGGTGCCGCCACGCTGCGCACGAAGCGGATGCGCGCCGGCGCCGGCGGCTTGGGCCACACCAGCGCGGCAGGCACGGCGGCGGCGGGCGACTCGACGAGCGGCGCGCTGCCACAGGCCGCCAGCAGCACGGCCAATGCCGGGACCAGCCGGGCCGCGCGCAGCGTCGGCCCCAAGGCAGCGAGCAATGATGGGCGGCGGTGTCGCATGGTGCGTGGTGCTTTCGGTCCTTGCGCGTCGTGCTCGGGGGCGGGCTAGAAGCGGCGAATGGCCGCGACGTGGAGGTTCGCCGTCTGCGTGCGCAAGGGCCCGCGTTCGCGCTGGCCCAGAGCGAGGGAGGCCGACAGGTTGAGCTTCGTCCAGCGGCGGTTCAGCTTCAGCCCGGCCTCGCTGATGCGCTCGGGCACGGACTGCGTGTCGCTCGACGAGCGTTGCGAAAGGTAGCCCCGCGCGAGCCAGCCATCCCACCCGCTCCAGTCGGCCGAAAGCGAGAGCGAACGCGTACGGGTCGTGCGGTCCGGCCGGACATAGGTCGTGCGGCTGTCGTCGGCCGAGGCGCTGAGGGCGAGGTAGCTCCACAGCGTGTAGTCGGCCCGGACCACGATCGACGTCTGGCGGTAGCCGTAGCGCGTGTCGCTGTAGTTCATGACGGTGGCACTGCCGCTCGCGTTGAGTTCGTTCCAGCCTTGCCGAAGGGCGAGCCGAAAGGTGTCGCGGCGCACGTCCAGCAGCAGGGTGCTGGCCTGCCCGGCGAACGGCGACTGTTGGTTCTCCTCGTGGCTGTAGTTCACGCCGCCCCACTGCCAGTCCGCCCCGAGGCTGAACGAGCGCGACGAGTTGCGGTACTTGACGCTGGGGTCGACCAGGTAGACGTAGCTCACGTCGAGCTGATCGCCGGGCATGATCACCGCACTGGTGGGCAGCGGCAGGATCCTGGTGCTCTGGCCGGTCACCTCGACCGTGTAGTCGACGCCCGGCGCGGTCGGCACGCGCGCGCCGCCCTTGAGGGCGACGATCACGATGCTGTCGACGGCGATGTTGGCGTCGCGCAGCAGGAATCCGGCGCCGGCGCCGAACTGCGGCGGCGCCGTGTAGAACGAGTCCAGCACCGGGACGAAGCCGGCCGGCACCTGGGTGCTGGTGACTCCGTAACTGCCGCCCAGGGCCATCGACAGCTGGCCCTGGCCGGGCAGCCGGTGCTGATAGCCGAAGTTCAGGCTCGCAGACCCGGACGCGACCTTGCCGCCCGGCACGTCCTGCCGAACACCGCTGACCATGACGCCGGTCGTCAGGTTGCTCCACAGGGTGTGCTGGAGTTGGGCACTGCCGCTGTGCACCGTCGCGCTGCCGTCGCGCGTGGTCTGCTTCAACAGCTGGTAGGCGTAGCCGCTGGACAGGTTGGCGTGGTGCTCGATGGCCAGCAGCGTGTCCGCCGACAACGAGGTCAGGGAAGTCGACCCGTGGCGGTCGTAGTACTTGACATGGGCATCCCAGCGGCGGTTGAGCGTCGGCCCGAAGTCCAGGCTGTAGCGCAGACCGGCCGTCCGGTCCCCGTAGCTGCCGGCCGGGGAGACGAAGTCGCTGAAGTTGGCGTGCTCGTACGAGAGGTCCAGATCGGACGTCTCGCCGCCGTTGTGGGCCGTGATCGCCACCAGGTCGCGCTTGTCGTCGCGCGAGAAGGTCTGCCCGGAGACGCGGGTCTGCTGCTGCACACGCTCCTGCAATACGCGGGCGCCGGCCGTGAAATACGGCAGCCACTCCCGGTCCCGCAGGATGCTGTTCTCGTGCAGCTGGAACGTGATGCCCCGGTTGGCCGTTTCGACCTGGGTGACGCCGCCGAGCGCCTGCGTGCTGGTGGAGTGCGCGCGGTTGGCGAACAGGGTGGTCACGTAGGGCAGTTCGGAGAGCACGGTCGCGTCGAGGTTGTAGTCGGTCATCCGCGCGCGCTGCCGGCTGGTGGCGCCCGCCGCGTCCGTCGACGCCTGGTCGCTACGCAAGCGCACGCCCATCCGTCCGACCAGCAGCCGCGGGTCGATCACGTAGAAACCTTCGTTGCCCAGCAGCAGGCTCGCGCCGGTGAACCTCGCGCCGAAGCGGGTCGGCGCGCTGTCGGGCGAATCGACTTTCTGGCGCTGGTCGTCCACGTCGAGGCCGAGTGCGCCCGACCAATTCCCGAGCCGGAACCAGTCGGACCACGAGCCGAAGGACACATTGCTCCCCAGGCCGAACCAGCCGGCCGAAGCGGCGGCCGGCGCGGATTGCGCGGGCGCGGAGGCGCCGGCCGCAGGGCCCGAGGCCGCCGTCGGTGCCGGCTCGGCAGCCCGGACTGCGCCAGGGGTCATCCCCAGCGTCGTCAGGGCGGCGGCGGCGACCGCGCTTCGGCAGGTTCTCATTGCCGATGGCACCGGTTGCAGGTGTCGAAGTTCGACTCGAAGGCGATCTTGCCGTTGTGGCACTTGCCGCAGGAGCTTCCTGCGCGCATGTCGTCCATCGTGGCCGTGTCCGATCCGGCCTTCATCTTGAACAGCTCGTTGTGGCACGCGCCGCACCGATACTGCATGCGGTGGATCCAGTGCGGGAACGTTGCCGCCGGGATGTCGTCCATGCCCTTGACCTTGCGCGGCATCGGCACGTCGCCGTACTCGGCCGCCTGGCCGATGCCGATCGCCAGCGCCAGCAACGCCGCGACACAGGCGGCGCCAGCCCTCGGCAGGATTCGCGCATGGGCGATTCGGGGCTTCATTTCTTCGTCGCCGGGTGACAGGCTGCGCAGTCATTGAGGTCGGGCGCGGCCACCTTGCCGTGACACACGCCGCACTGCTCGCCGTCCTCCATCTTGGCCATCGTCATCGCGGCGCGGCCCTTCCTCTTCGCGAAGATGGCGTTGTGGCAGTTCGAGCACGTCAGCCACTGCGCGTGGGGCTTGTGCGAGAAGAAGGCCTTGTACTTGGGCTTGCCCTTCGGCTCGTACTCGAGGTCTTCGTCGGGCGGCTCGTCGTCGTCGGGTTTGGCGTCGGGCTCCAGGCCGAAGGCCGGCGTGATCAGCTTGTCGTCGAGCGCGCGCGTCCAGGCGACCTGCTCCGAGTCGTTGCGCGGCAACTCGCCGTAGCGCGCGGGCCAGTCGATCGGCGGCGGCAGATCGGGGTACTCGACGAACGTCACCATCGGCGGCGGCTTCTTGTAGGGCGGCCTGCGCGGGGCATGCGTGACCGGCGCGGTCGCCGTCTGCGCTCCCTCCGGCGGAATGCCGTCGAAGAAAAACTCGAGCACCGGCCGCGCGCTGGTGCAGCCGATCTCGAGCGTCGCGACGGCGACGAGGAGCGCGATCAGCACGGAGGTGAGGCACGGCCGGGCCCTCCGATCGGATCGGCGCTTGCGCAGCCCCGTCATGCGCATGCTCCTCGGCGACCGACGCAGTGACTCCTGCCGCCGGAGGCCACGCGGCTAATTCCTGCCCGCGGGATTGGCAGGCGCCTTGATGAAGCTGTCGGCCGCCGTGGTGTTGACCAACTCGTAGACCCCGATGCGGTGGTTCAGGTAGTCGCCGACGTAAATGCGGTTGTTCCGGTCGATGGCCACCGAAATCGGGTTCTTCATCATCCCGGGGATGGGCCCGCGGCCGCCGAAGAACAGCAGGATCTGCCCCTTGGGGTTGAAGATCTGCACATTGCTCCAGCCGGAGTCGACGACGTAGACGTTGCCGAAGCTGTCGACCGCAAGGCCCTTGGGCTTGTCGAACTCGCCCCACGCCGTGCCGGGTTGCCCGAACAGCGTGAGGAACTTGCCGTCGGCGTCGAACTTCTGCACCCGGCCGTTGATGGTGTCGCTGACGTAGACGTTGCCCTCGCCGTCGACGTGCACGTAGGTCGGGTAGCGGAATTCGCCGAAGCCGCCACCCGGCGCGCCGCCGATCGCGCCGATGCGCTTGCCCTCGAGATCGTAGATCTTGACGTTCTGGTGCTTCGACTCGCGCGAACCGGTGTCGACGAGGTAGATCTTCTTGCGCACCTTGTCGATGGCCAGCCCCACCGGGCGGTCGATTTCCGCGTCGGTGATCTCGCGGATCGACTTGCCGTCGGGTCCGAACACCAAGATCGACTTGCGCAGGGTGTCGGCGACGTACAGGTTCTCCTGCGCGTCGAGCGCGAGGCCTGCCGGCGCGGCCACCTCGTGGATCTTGCCCAGGCTCTTGCGCTTGAAGTCGAACACGAACACCACGTGCTGCAACGGATCGGCGACGTAGAGCCGGTCGCCGTCGTCGGACACCGCCAGGCCCATGGGCTCCGCGATGCGCCCCTCCGGAATGCGCTCGCCGGTGAGAAAGGCCACCAGGCTCTGGCTGAACGTGGTGTCGCGCTTGAGGTCTTCCTCGCTGACGATGTTGCGCACGAACCGGATGCGTTCGGTCAGCGGCGGCGGCGGCCAGACCATCTTCTTCTCTTCGACCGGTGGCGGCGCCGTCGCGCAGCCGGACAGTCCCA
>DASTJE010000003.1:0-10678 GCA_035716845.1 Burkholderiaceae bacterium | reverse complement strand
TCGAAGCCTCTTCGGGCCTCGAACGCCAAGCCGCATGACTCTGTGCGCCCACGCCAGGTGGGCTGCGCGTCACAGGAGGGCGGGTCGACGCCCTCGCAGCAGGCGGCCGAGCGTCACCCGCCACAGCGCGCGCACCAGCAGCAGCGTGAGCGCGGCCTCCAGCAGCGTGAGCACGAAGGCCACGAAAGGGTTCCAGCGCTGCTCGCGCGCGTGGAACTTGGCCAGCGCGCGGTCGCGCGAGATCTCGATCGAGTCGTAGAAGCTCGGGATCACCAGCAAGGTCAGCAGCGTCGAGGTGATGGTGCCGCCGATGATGGCCACCGCCATCGGGCGGTAGAACTCGCCGCCCTCGCCCACGCCGATGGCCACCGGCAGCATGCCCGCGATCAGCGCGAAGGTGGTCATCAGGATCGGGCGGAAGCGCTTGCGGCCGGCGTGCTTGAGCGCCTCCTCGCGCTCGATGCCGGCGCGCTCCTCGGCACGCGCCGCGTCGAGCAGCAGGATCGCGTTCTTGGCCACCAGGCCCATCAGCATGATCACGCCGATGAAGCTCATCAGGTTGAGCGTGCCGCGCGTGATCAGCAGCGCCAGCACGACGCCGATCAGCGACAGCGGCAGCGACAGCATCACCGGCAGCGGCGCGGTGAACGAGCCGAACTGCATCACGAGGATGAAGTACATCAGCCCCACGCCCATCACGAGCGCCCGGCCCATGCGGCTGAACACCTCCTGCTGGTCGCGCGAGGCGCCCGCGAGCTCGACGCCGAAGCCGCTCGGGAAATCGATCGCGCGCGCGATCCTCAGCGCGTCGGACGTCACCTCGCCCGGAGAGCGGCCCTGCGCGTTGGCGCTCACCGAGATCGTGCGCTTGCCGTCGCTGTGCTGGATCTGGCTCGGCCCCTTGCCAGAACTGATGGTCGCGATCTGGTCCAGCGGCACCAGGCGGTTGGCGCCCCCCACCGCCACCGGCAGGCGCTCGATGTTGCTGGCATCGACGCGGTCTTCGGGCGCCAGGCGCACCGCGACGTCGCGCGTCTCGCCGCTGGGGTCGACCCAGTCGCCCACCTCGACGCCGGCGAACGCCACGCGCAGCGCCTGCGCCGCGTCGGACACCGAGATGCCCAGCAGGTTGGCCAGGCCGCGGTCGAGCTCGATCTTCAGCTCGTCCTGCGGTTCCAGCTCCGACAGCCCGACGTCCACCGCGCCGGGCACCTGGCGCAGCCGGGCCATGAACTCGTTGCTGATGTCCAGCAGGCGCCGCGCGTCGGTGCCGTAGAAGCGGATCTGCACCGGCTTCTGCGCGCCCATGTTGAGGTCCTCGAGCACCACGTACTCGGCGCCCACCAGGCGTGCGGTCAGCGTGCGCAGGTGCTCCGCCACTTCGATGTGCGTGCGCTTGCGCCGCGTGCTCTTGTCGATGTCGACGTAGACGCGGCCGCCGCCCGGGTTGACGAAGCTGTTGGTGGCCTTGGTCTCGGGCAGCGTGCGCGCCAGCGTGGCCGCCGCCTCGACCTTCAAGCGCGCGTAGTCGAGGCTGGCCGAGGCGGGCGTGCGCACGTCGATCACCACCACGCCGGCATCCGACGAGGGCAGGAAGCTCGAGCCGCCCCACTTGGCCTGCAGCCCGATCGCCGCCGCGAAGCTCAGCATCGCCAGCGCGAACATCCACTTGCGGTGGTGCAGCGCCCAGTCGATCACGTGGCCGTAGCGGTGGGCCTGGCGGTCGAACCAGTCGTTGAAGCGCTTGAGCAGCGCGCTGATGCCGCGCTTGGGCACGGCGTGGTGGCCCGGCGGGTCGCCCCAGTAGGCCGACAGCATCGGGTCGAGCGTGAACGAGACCAGCAGGCTCACCAGCACCGAGGCCACGACCGTCAGGCCGAAGGGCCGGAACCACTCGCCCGACACCCCGGGCATGAAGGCCACCGGCACGAACACCGCGACGATCGAGAAGGTGGTGGCGGCCACCGCCAGCCCGATCTCCTTGGTGCCGTTGAGCGCGGCGGTCATGCGGTCCTCGCCGCGCTCCATGTGGCGCACGATGTTCTCGCGCACCACGATGGCGTCGTCGATCAGCACGCCGATGGCCAGCGACAGGCCCAGCAGGCTCATGAAGTTGAGCGAGAAGCCGAAGGCCCACACCGCGATGAAGGCCGCCACCACCGAGGTCGGCAGCGACAGCGCGGTGATCAGCGTCGAGCGCCACGAGTTGAGGAAGATGTAGACGACGAACACCGTCAGGCCGGCGCCGAACACCAGCGCGTGCACCACGTTGTCGAGGCTGCTCTGCGCGTTCTCGCCGCCGTCCTGCGTCACCTCGAGCCGGGTGCCTGCGGGCAGCGTCTTCTGGATCTCCTTCGACAGCTTGCGGATCTCGTCGGCCACGCGCACGGTGCTGGCGTCGCGCGAGCGCGTGATCGAGATGCCCACGTTGGGATGACCGTTGCGCAGCGAGTAGCCGGTCTGCTCGGCGAATCCGTCCTGCACGGTGGCCACCTGGCCGAGCCGCAGCAGCTCGTTGCCGCGCCGCTTGATCACGATCTGCTCGAACTGCGCCGGCGATTCGAGGCGCCCGACCAGGCGGATGCTCTGGTCGGCCAGCGCGCCGCGTACCTTGCCCACCGGCGCGGTGGCGTTCTGGGCCCGGATCGCATTGGCCACGTCGGCCACCGACACCTCGAATTCGCGCAGCTTCTCGGCGTGCAGCAGCACGCTCAGCTCGCGCCGCAGCGAGCCGTTGACGTTGACCACCGCGACGCCGTTGATGCTGCGGAAGCGCTCGGCCAGCACGTCCTCGGCCAGGCGCGAGATCTCGGCGTGGCTCTGCACGGTCGACGACAGCGCGAGCTGCATGATGGGCTGCGCCGAGGGGTCGATGCGCGTGATCACCGGCTCGCGGATCTCCACCGGCAGCTTGTAGCGCACGGTGCCGATCGCGTTGCGCACCTCGTCGGCGGCCTCGACCATGTTCTTGTCGAAGTCGAAGATCAGCACGATCTGCGCGCTGCCCTCCTTGGCCGTGCCGCGCGTCTGGTCGACCCCGGAGATCGACTGCAGCGCCTTCTCGACGCGGTTGAGCACCTCGCGCTCGACCGAGTCGGGCGAGGCACCGGGGTAGGTGATGCCGACCACCAGCACCGGCTGCTCGACGTCGGGGATCTGGTTCACGCGCAGCTGCGTGAGCGCGAGCAGGCCGAAGCACATCAGGGCGATGATCAGCACCACCGTGGCCACGGGGCGGCGGACGCTGAAGTCGGACAGCAGCATGGGTGTCTCCCGGGGGCGCTCGGCGACTACTTCGCAGGCGCCGGAGCCGACGCTGCCTGGGCGAACTCGACCTTCTGCCCGGCCACCAGGGCACCGCGCGGATGGCGCAGCAGCACGTCACCGTCGGCCAGGCCCGCGGTCACCGGGTAGTCGCCGCTGCGCTCGTCGCGCGGGCCCAGCGTCACCGGCACCCATGCCAGGGCGCGGTCCTGGACGCGCCAGACGAGCACCTTGCCTTCCTGGCGCACCAGCACGCCCTCGGGCAGCATGGGCGCACCGGGTCCGCCGCCGACGTCGATGCGACCCTCGGCGTACAGGCCCGCCACGCGCGGCGCCTTGGCCGGATCGGCAAAGGCCACGCGCACCTCGACCTGGCGCGTGGTCGCGTTGGCCGAGGCGTCGATGCGGCGCAGGATGCCGGCGAACTCGGCATCGCCGAAGCCGTTGATGCGGAAGGCGACGCGCTGGCCGGCCTTGAGGTCGCCCACGCGGTCGGCCGACACCAGGCCCTCGAAGCGCATCGACGCCGGGTCGATCACCTTGAGCAGCTCCTTGCCGATCTGCGAGGTGTCGCCCACCGAGGCCTTGCGGTCGCTGACCACGCCGTCGAAAGGCGAACGCACCTCGGTGCGGCGCAACTGCTGCTGCGCCGAGACCACGCGCGAACGGGCGGCCACCAGTTCGCTCTGCGCCGCATTGCGGCGCCCCTCGGCGTCATCGACCGCCTGCACCGAACTCATGCCCTGCGCCTGCAGCGTCTTGAGCCGCGCGACCTGGCGTTCCGCCTGCTCGAAGGCCTGCTCCGCCGCCCGCAGTCCGGCCTCGGCCGACTGCAGCGACTCGCGGATCGAGGTGTCGTCCAGCCGCATCAGCAGCTCGCCGCGCCGCACCGGCTCGCCGTTGTCCTTGAGCACCTGGGTCACCACCGCGGCCACCTCGGCACGCAGGTCGGCGCGCCGTTCCGGCTGCACCGACCCGGTGACCACCGGGCCGCCCGCCAGGCCGCCACCGGCGCGCACGGTGAGCAGGTCCTCGGGGCCCAGCAGCAGCACCGGCGCCGCGGTCGGGGTTGCACCCGCCTTGGGTCCGCCGGCATCGGGCGCGCGTTTGCCGCAAGCTGCCAGGGCCAGCACGGCCGCCAGCCACAACACCGGCAAGGGGCGTGAAATCGTCATCTCGGGGTCTCCGATGGCCGGCACGGCGGCAAGGGGTGGGCCGCGGCGCCGCAAGCAAAGCGCGCTAGCTTACCTGCACGCGCCCGATCCGGACGCGTTTGGCGCGGCAATCGCCTCAGGCGCCGCGCTTGCGGGCGCGGGGGTGGGCCGCGTCGTACACCTTGGCCAGGTGCTGGAAGTCCAGCCGCGTGTAGACCTGGGTGGTGGCGATGCTCGCGTGGCCGAGCAGCTCCTGCACCGCGCGCAGGTCGCCGCTGGACTGCAGCAGGTGCGATGCGAAGCTGTGGCGCAGCATGTGCGGATGCACATGCGTCGGCAGCCCGGCGCGCAAGGCGAGGCGCTTGAGCCGCGCCCGCACCTGCGCCGCACCCAGGCGCGCGCCGCGCGCGCCGACGAACAGCGCGCGCTCGTCGGCACGCGCGAACTCGCCGCGCACCGCCAGCCAGGCCTGAAGCGCCAGCAGCGCCGCGCGCCCCACCGGCACGCTGCGCCGCTTGCTGCCCTTGCCGATCACGTGCGCGGTGGCGTCCGCGAGGTCGACCCAGCAGCCGCTGCCCTGGCGGGCGTCGGCGTCGAGCGCCACCAGTTCGCCCACGCGCAGGCCGCAGCCGTAGAGCAGCTCGACCAGGGCATGGTCGCGCCGAGCGAGGCGCGGGTCGTCGTCGTCGCGCACGGCGCCGCCCTGCTCGGCCAGCGCCACCGCATGCTCGACCGACAGTGCCTTGGGCAGCGGCTTGGCGGCCTTGGGGGCGCGCACGCCGTCCACCGGATTGGCCGCCACCTGGCCCTGCTCGCCGAGCCAGCGGTAGAAGCCGCGCCAGGCCGAGAGCACCAGGGCCAGCGAGCGTGGGCCGAGCCCCTGCTGGTGGGCCTGCGCGATCCAGCGCCGCACATGGTGCGTCTGCACCGCACCCAGCGCGAGCCCGCCGGCGCGGGCGGCCGTGTCCAGGCGCGCGAGGGCCTGCCCGTAGAGCGCGAGCGTGCGGCCGGCCAGGCGGCGTTCGACGCGCAGATGCTGCAGGAAGCCCTGCAACGAGGGCTGCAGGGCGTCGCCTGCAGCAGCCATGGTCACTGCGGCAACAGCCGCGCCAGCGCCGCGCCGGCCACTTCGCCGATGCGCGCCAGGAAGTCGGTGGCCATGTCGGCGCTGTAGCGCGTCGGGTCGGGCGAGGCCAGCACCAGCAGGCCGAAGGCGGCCTCGCGCGTGCTGCGGCGCAGCGGCACCAGGGCCAGCGACGCGGCCGCGCCGGGGTCGTCGAGCCACTGCACGGCCTCGAAGCCGGCATTCGGCCCGCAATAGGGCTGGCCCAGGCTGTCGGCGAAGCTGCGCACGTCGGCGCTCGCACCCTGCGCCTCGGCCACCCCCGCGAAGGCCTCGGCCAGGCCCCACAGCCGCACCGCCGCCTGCGGCACCAGGAACTGCAGCTTGAGCTCGTCGACCAGCACCGCCGGCAGCAGCGAGGGTGCCTGCGTCAGCATCAGCACGCGCGTCCAGCGGTGCAGGCGGTCGGCCAGCGCGACGTTGTCCTGCCCGTTGCGGATCATCTCGACGATCTTCTTCTCCAGGCCCTTGATGCGCTCGCGCAGCATCTCCATCTGCCGCTCCTGCAGCGACACCGCGCGCTGGCCGTGCGGGCTGGTGAGCTGGATGGCGGCCAGCAGGTCGGCATGGCGCTCGAAGAAGCCCGGCGTGTTGGCCAGGTAGTCGGCGATGTCGTCCTCGGTGATGCCCTGGGGCACGGCAGCGGTCACAGTTGGATCTCCCCTTCGTAGACGGTCTCGGCCGGGCCGGTCATCAGCACGTGGTCGGTGTCGCCGCCGGCCCACTCGATCGTCAGCCGCCCGCCGCGCGTGTGCACGTCCACGCGCGCATCGAGCCAGCCCAGGCGGATGCCGGCCACCACCGCGGCGCACGCGCCGGTGCCGCAGGCCAGGGTCTCGCCGGCGCCGCGCTCGTACACGCGCAGCGCGATCTCGCCGCGCGACAGCAGCTGCATGAAGCCGGCATTGACGTGGGCCGGAAACCGCGGGTGCGCCTCGATGGCCGGGCCGAGCGTCTCGACGGCGGTGTGTTCGACATCCTCCACGCGCATGACCGCATGCGGATTGCCCATCGACAGCACCGCCACGTCGACCGAGCGCCCCGCGTCGCGGCCCGTCATCGGCAGCGGCCAGAGGTCGAATCGACCGACGCGCCGCGGCGCCAGGCCGCCGGCGTCGAAGGGCACGCGCTCGAGCTCGAAGATCGGCGCGTTCATGTCGACCGTGACGCGGCCGTCGCCCTGCCAGCGCAGCTCGAGCAGGTTGTTGACCGTCTCGACGCGCACCACGGCCTTGTCGGTCAGGCCCTTGTCGCGCACGAAGCGCACGAAGCAGCGCGCGCCGTTGCCGCAGTGCTCGACCTCGTCACCCGAGAAGGCGTTGAAGATGCGGTAGCGGAAGTCGACGCCCGGCGTGTCGGTCTTCTCGACCACCAGGATCTGGTCGGCACCCACGCCGTAGCGACGATCGCCCAGGCGCTTGACCTGTTCCGGCGACAGCACGATGGGCGCACGCGTGGCGTCGAGCACGACGAAGTCGTTGCCCGCGCCTTGCATCTTGGTGAACGGCAGTCGCATGGTGCGGCGAATTATCGCCGCCGTGCCGCGGGATCACGACACTCAGGGCGCCGGACTGATCTTGTCCAGCAGCTTGACACCCGACAACGCCCCCAGCGCACCGACCACGGCGGCCAGCACCTCGCCGCCATGCGCGGGCAGTTCGACGGCCAGGAGGTTGACGCCCAGCACCGACAGCGCCCACACCAGCAGACCGCACAGCACGGCAAGCCCCACCTCGAGGGCACGCCGCCTGCCGCTCATGCGCCGGCCGCCGCCCTGGCGCAGTACGCCGCCGACCGTGCCGCCGAGCACGCACGCGCCCAGCGCGCGCCACGGCGCCTCGTATTCGAGCACGCTCGAGCCCTCCTCGAGGTGGCTGCCGCCGGCCGTCAGGCGTGCGCGCCCGATCGACTCCGAACGCACCCTCACCTGCGCCGTGCCGTCCGGCCCCAGCGTCACCTGGTTCGGCTGCACGCTGCCGCGGTCGATCGCCAGCGCCACCGGCAGGTTCCGGCTCGCGGCGCCGTCGCTGGCCTCGATCGTGAAGTCCGCCGTGTCCACGCCAAAGCCCTGCAGCCGCGAAGGGCCGCTCAGTCGCAGCAGCGCGCGCACCACCGGCAGCTCGAGCACGACCGGATCGCGCGAGAGGCTGTTGGCCACCCGCAGCGACACGCCCGCGCGCGGGTCGCGTGCCGCCACGACGATGGTCTTGAACGGCGGCGACGCGCCGCCGACCGGCACGCTGTCCGGATCGCTCTGCACGTCGCCGATCACCTGGAACTGCACCGCCTCGGGCAGCGTGCCGGAGCGGCTGCCGTCGTCGACCGGCATCAGGCCCACGGCGATGCGCCCCAGGTACTGGTTGCGCTGCGCGTCGTAGCGCAGCGGGTCGTCCACGAAGGCGGCCGGCACGAAGCGCGGCGCCGGGGCGCCCGGTACCGCCGGCGGCGCCTGCACCACGCCCGAGAAGGTCTTGATCTGGAGCCGTTCGCGCCCGAGCGCGCGCTGCACCTGTTGCTCCACGTCGCGCGAGATCGGCGCCATCGACGCTGCATTCAGCGGCGTGTAGGTCAGCCTGCCGGCCACTGCCGGGGTGAGCGCGATGGCTGCGGGCTTGGGCGCGAGCGGCGCGGGCTTGACCACGGCCGAGGCCGCCAGCGCGTAGGGCTTGACTTTCGCGCCCTGGGCGTGCGCGTCGCCCGTGCACAGCAGCATCAGCGCCGAGACCAGCGCTGCCGCGAGC
Source organism: Burkholderiaceae bacterium (assembly GCA_035716845.1). Lineage (GTDB taxonomy): Bacteria > Pseudomonadota > Gammaproteobacteria > Burkholderiales > Burkholderiaceae_C > CADEEN01. The sequence goes on along the minus strand of DASTJE010000003.1, from coordinate 2,396 downwards.
GTCACGGCCATCAGGGCCACGGGGCGGGGAACCGCAGGCGTATCGGCGTGGCGCATCGGACCTCCCTGGCTCACCGCCGAAGGCAGCGGCACGTTGCACCAGAGTAGTCCTCCGGGCCGGAACCGGAATCCCTAATCCGCGCGACGCGGACTCACCCGCGGTACAGCGACGGCTCGCCCGGCGGCCGGGTCTTGAAGCGCTTGTGCACCCACAGGTACTGCGCCGGGTTGCGCCGCACCTCGGATTCGATCCAGGCGTTCATGCGGCGCGTGTCCTCGAGCACGTCGTCGGTGGGCCAGTCGGTCCACGGCGGCAGGAAACGCACCGTCCAGCCGCCGCCCTCGCGCATCTCGGCCAGCACCGGCTGCACGGCCATGCCGAGCAGGCGCGCCATGCGCGAGGGCGCGAGCAGGGTGCAGGCCGGCACGCCGAAGAAGGGCACGAACTCCGAGTCCTTGGGGCCGAAATCCATGTCGGGCAGGTTGAAGAAGGCCAGGCCGTCTTTCTGGATCGCGCGCACCAGCCGCTTCGCGCGGTCCTGGCGCGACAGCAGCAGCGACTCGCCGAAGCGCTCGCGTCCGGCGCGCACCGCGGCGTCGAACACCGGGTTGGTCTGGCGCTGGTAGATGGTGCAGGCACGCCGCTGCTGGAACAGCTGCGCGGCCGTGGCCGCCACCTCGAGCGCCATGAAGTGCGGCACCAGCCACATCACCGGCCCCGCGTGCCGCTCGGCGAAATGCACATCGCCCTCGACCTCGATCAGGCGCTCCAGGCGCGCGCGCGGCGCGTACCAGAGCAGGCCGCGCTCGAGCAGGCTGCGGCCGAGCCAGCGGAAGTGCTCGCGCACCAGGCGCGCGCGCGCCACAGCGTCGAGCGCCGGCAGGCACAGCTCGACGTTGCGTTCGGCCACGCGGCGCCGCGAACGCGCCAGCGCGTGCAGCAGGCGCCCCAGGCCGGCGCCGAGCGCGGCCTGCCAGCCGACCGGCAACAGGTGCACGAGCCAGAGCAGGCCCAGCGTGACGCGCGCACCCAGGTTCATCGGGCCCGCCGCGGTTGCTTGTAGCGGTGGTAACCCCACAGGTACTGCGTCGGGCACTGGCGGATCAGGAACTCCATCGCGCGGTTCATCACGGCGGCGCATTCTGTCTGATGCGCCTGCTCGTCCCCGCCGCAGGCCTCGAGGCTCGGCAGCGGCTCCGGCGGCTCGAACACGCGGATGCACCAGCCCCGCGCACCCGGCAGGCGCTCGCCGATCGTCAGCAGGATCGGCGCGCCGGTCTGCAGCGCGAGCTTGGCCGCCAGCGTCATCGTGTAGGCCGGACGGCCGAAGAACGGCGCCCACACGCCCATGCCCTCGGGCGGCACCTGGTCGGGCAACAGGCCCACCGTCTGCCCCTGGCGCAGCGCGCGGATCATCTGCCGCACGCCGGCCAGCGAGGCCGGCGCCGTGAGCAGGCCAGGGCGCGCGCGCGCCGTCTCCTCGAGCGCGCGCAGCCAGGCCTTGCGCGCCGGGCGGTACAGCGCCGTCATCGGCTGGCGTGCGCCGAAGCGCTCGGCATAGGCCTGCGCGATGACCTCGAAGGCGCCCAGGTGCGGCGTGAGCATCACCAGCCCGCGGCCGGCGTCGAGGGCACGCTCGATGCGCTCGGCGCCCTCCCACTGCACCGGCGGGGCGAGCGGCGCGTCGGCCGGGCGCAGCCACAGGCGCGGCAGCTCGGCCACCATGCGACCGGCCTGGCCGACCGCAGCGCGCCGGTCGGCCGCCGACAGGCGCGCCAGCGCAGCGTGCTCCACCGTGCGGCGCCGGTAGCTGGGCGACAGCGCACAGGCGAGCCAGCCCAGCAATGTGCCCACGCCGTGCAACGTGCGCAGCGAGCGGCGCGACCACCAGCGCAACAGGGACAGCATGTTTCCTATAATCCGGGCGTCGCCGAGTTAATGAACTACTTGCGGGGCGACGTGAAACACATCCGCTAAAGCGTTCGCCGCAAGCTCCCCAGGTTTCGAGTCCGGCGCCACGCAAGGCCGAGTTCGAAACCTGTTTTGTTTTGTGGAGTTTACGAAGTGGCGAACAACGATTTCCTCTTCACCAGCGAGTCCGTGTCCGAGGGTCACCCCGACAAGGTGGCCGACCAGATCAGCGACGCCATCCTCGACGCGATCTTCAAGCAGGACCCCAAGAGCCGCGTCGCGGCCGAGACGCTGACCAACACCGGTCTGGTGGTGCTGGCCGGCGAGATCACCACCAACGCGCATGTCGACTACATCCAGGTCGCGCGCGACACCATCCGCCGCATCGGCTACGACAACACCGAGTACGGCATCGACTACAAGGGCTGCGCGGTGCTGGTGGCCTACGACAAGCAGAGCAACGACATCGCCCAGGGCGTCGACCA
>DASTJE010000002.1:0-17696 GCA_035716845.1 Burkholderiaceae bacterium | reverse complement strand
TCGAACAGCCGCAGCACCTGGGCAAAACCGGTGCCGCACGGCGACAGGCGCACGCGGCGCACGCCGGCCGCGCGCAGCGCGTCGGCATGGCCGATCAGCGCCTGCACGCCGGCCGACTGGGTCTGGATGCCGTTGAGCACGAGAAAGGGCTGGCCCTCGCTGCTGGCCACCAGCAGGCCGTCGGCGTCGCTGCGGCAGCGGAAGTCGCACTCGTCCTTGTTCAGCCGGTGGTGGCGTGCGGTGAAGCAGCGTGCCGAGAACGCCAGCGGCAGGCGTCCGAAGACGAAGACCTCGCTCTCGATGGCGCCCACCGGGCCGAGCACCCTGTCGTGCGGCGGGTTGATGGCGGCCACCGCCTCGAGGCCGAGTTCGAGCGGCGCCACCCACGCCCGCGCACCGAGCGCCGCGTGCTCGACGAGCGCGGCACGGTTGTAGACGTTGACATGCGGGCCGATGGTGAAGGCCGGCCGGCCCGGGCGGGCCACATGGGCGGCGGCGAGCAGGCGCAGCGCCGAGGCGTCGCCGGCCTCGACCGCGAATTCGTCCTGCTCGGCGATGCGGCGCAGCGTGCGCAACTCGGCCTCGCTCATCACCAGGGCCTGCGTGGCCAGCGTGACCTGCTTGCCGGCCAGCGCGAGATCGCGGCCGAGCGCGAGCCAGTCGTCGAGCTTGACCTCGTTGCGGCGCGAGCACACCACTTCGCCGAGCACCACGTGGCGCGCCGGGCTGTCGGCGACCTCGGCGTAGAAGTCCATCAGCGCGGCGCGCGGCCACCAGTACAGCAGCGGTCCGACGACGAGTTCGAGCGCGCCTGCGGGGGTCACGTCACCTCCACGGCCGGTCGTAGGCGCCCAGCGTGTGCTGCTGGCCCTCGGCCCAGCGCGCCAGGCCGGCGGTCCACGCCGGCTGCACCGACCAGCGTGCGCCCGAGGCGGCGTGGTCGATCGCCGCGCGCCACACGCGCGTGACCTCGGCCACGTAGGCGGGGCTGCGCTGGCGGCCCTCGATCTTGATGGCCGCGACGCCCGACTCGACGAGTTGCGGCAGGATGGCGAGCGTGTTCAGGCTCGTCGGCTCCTCGATGGCGTAGTCGCGCTCGCCGCCGTCGACGACGAAGCGGCCCTTGCACAGCGTCGGGTAGCCGCGCGGTTCGTCGGCGGCGTAGACATCGATCAGCACGTCGTTCAGGCGCGCCTGTACGCCCGCGGGCGTCTCCTGCCAGCGCACGGCCGAAGGCGGCGAACACACGCCGGCGGTGTTGGGCGACTGCGCGGTGACATACGACGACAGCGCGCAGCGGCCCTCGACCATCACGCACAGGCTGCCGAAGCCGAAGACCTCGATCTCGGCCGTGGTGTTGCGGATCACGTGCTGCACCTGCGACAGGGTCAGCACGCGCGGCAGCACCGCGCGGCGGATGCCGTAGCGCTCGCGGTAGAACTCGATGGCCTCGTACGTGGTGGCAGAGGCCTGCACCGACAGGTGCAGGCGCAGGCCGGGGTGGTGGTCGCGCGCGTAGGCCATGACCGCGGTGTCGGCGACGATCAGCGCGTCGGCGCCGAGCTCGGCGGCACGGTCCACGGCACGGCGCCAGGGCGCGTCGTCGCGCGCGTTGGCGAAGGTGTTGAGCGCCATCAGCACCTCGCGGCCGCGCGCGTGGGCGTAGCGCACGCCCTCGCGCACCTGCGCGTCGTCGAAGTTCAGGCCGGCGAAGTTGCGCGCGTTGGTGGCGTCCTTCAACCCCAGGTAGACCGCATCGGCACCGGCGTCGACGGCACCCTGGAGCGCGCGCAGCGAGCCCGCGGGGCAGACGAGTTGGGGTTTGCGCGAGTCTGGCATTGCCGGAAAGGGGACTGTGGCCGTGCGGCGCCGGCGCCGCCTTGTCTCAGGTCAAGGTCAGTCGCGGGAGCCCGCCGGGCTGCGCGCCCGCGACGACCCTGCAGGCGCGGGCCGGGCGCGGCGAGCGCCGACGACCGTGACGAGCATGTTGGCGATGAACACCAGCAACGCCAGCGCCGTGCCCAGGGCCCCCCAGCGCGTGGCCGCGAACGAGCCGGTCGCGTCGCCGGCCAGGCGCAACAGCAGCGCCGCGTGCAGGAGCGCCAGCGGCACGTAGAAGCGCGGTCGATACGGCACCGCCACGCGCAGCACTGCGGGGAAGATGATCGGCGCGTGGCCGAACACCATCGAGAACACGAAGCCCAGCAGCAGTGCGTGCAGCGCGGCGTCGTAGGCCGGCGTGCCCGGCGCGAGGCCATGCCATGCGATTGCCGCGCCGCCGGCGGCGAGCCAGAAGTAGCCCGACAGTAGGCACGCCGCGATGAATCGCGTCAGGCCTTGCTGCCGGATCGTGCGACGCGCGATGTCCTGCCGCAGCAGCCAGCCGGCCAGCGCGAACAGCGCCAGGCCGAAGGCGTGCGGCGCCCCGTCCAGGGGCCATGCCGCCAGCGCTGCCAGCAGCGCCGCCACGACGAGGGCGAACACCCGGCGTGCGCGCGTCGACGGCGGCAGGAAGCGCGACAGCTCCAGCCGCTCGCCGGCGATCGTCAGCACCAGGAAGCCGATCCACCAGCCCACGACGCGGTGCACCGGCGCGCCGAGGGCCCACAGCGTGGTTCCCGCGCACCAGCACGCGGCGCCCAGCGCCATCACGAGCGTGAAACCCTCGCGCTGACGCCACAGCACCCGCAGCGATGCCGCCAGCAGTCCGGCGCTGGCAGCGAGGTACGACGCCGCGCCCCAGCCGGTCGCGCCATGCACGAGGGCCGCGCTGCCCAGCCCTGCGGCGAGCGGCGCGGCGTAGGCCCAGGCACTGCCGATCGCCACCGCTCGCTCCAGCGAGATGACCACGCCGAAGAAGCCGCACACCATCAGCGGTCCGTGCAGCGCCGCCGCGCCGCTCGCCAGGTCGGGCATCGGCCAGCCCAGCCGTGCAAGCCCGGCGCCGGCGCCGGCGAACAGCGCGACGAAGCCGAGGAACAGCAGCGGCAGACGCCGCCACGCGGGCCGGCGTGGAGCGGCGTCGGCGCGCTCGCTCACCGCGGCGCCCAGCCGAAGTGCTCGCGCGCCAGGTCGCTCATGCGCTCGGGCGTCCAGGGCGGGTCCCACACCATCTCGACGCTCACCGGCGTGTCCGTGCCGAACGTCCCGGCCAGCGCGTCGCGCACGCCGTCGACGATCATGTCGGCCATCGGGCAGGCCGCGCTGGTCATCGTCAGCTGCAGCATCACGCGGCCTTCGGCGTCGACCTCGATGCCGTAGACGAGCCCGAGATCGACGATGTTCAGGCCCGCCTCGGGATCGATGACCGCGCGCAGCGCATCGCGCACGCGGGCATCGTCGATCGTCGCGTGCGTCATGCGCCTTCGCCGGGCAGCCGCCGCACGAACGACAGCCGCTGCGCCGGCTCGAAGCCCACCGCGTGCAGGAAGCTCAGCAGCGCCAGGTCGCGCAGCGGCACGATGGTCTCCACGCGCTCCACGTGCAGCGCGCCCAGGTTGGCGGCCAGTTGCGAGAGCATGGCGCGGCCCACGCCGCGGCGGGCGTAGTCGGGGTCCACGCCCAGGGTGTCGATCACGGCCACCGGCTCCGAGCGGCCGAAGTCGCCCAGGTCGGCGCGTGCCATCAGGTAGCCCACCACCGTGCCGTCGCAGCGCGCGGCCAGCGACACGCGCACGCTGGTGTCGTCCATGGCCTCGGCCAGCCGGGCGGTGATGTAGTCGCGGCGGTCGCGCCCGGTGATGGAGCGGTCGATGCGCACGATGGCGTCCAGGTCGGCGCCGGTCATCGTGCGCACCTCGGTGCGGTCGCGCGCCAGGCGCTCGTGGTCGTTGGCCTCGGGGCGGCCGTAGTCGATCTCGCGCGCCGCGTGCGCGTCGTCAGCGCCCGGTTCCTCGTCGTGGCCGTGGATCAGCGCGCCGCCCTCGACGGCGCTGTGCACGATCACCTCGGGCGCCAGCTCGAAGCCCAGGCCGTCGAACCAGGCCAGCACGGCCGTGTCGCGCCAGCTCGCGGTGGTGCGCAACTCGGCGCAGCCGTGGCGCTGCGCCCAGGCGCTGAGCGCCTCGAACAGCTGCCGCCCGATGCCCGCGCCGCGATGCTCGGCGCCCACGCCCATGGCCTCCAGGCGCAGCGCGCGCCGCCGCGTGCCGAACTCGCCGGCCAGCACGCGCGCGAGCATGAAGCCCACCACGCCGTCGGCCTCCACGGCGGCGAACTGGGCGTGCAGGCCGGGCTCGCGCTGGGCGGCGCGCAGGCGGCGTTCGATGTACTCGCGGCGGGTGCGGCCTTCGGCGGCGGCGTCCAGGGCCACCACCGCCGCCAGGTCGGCCGCGGCCAGGGGGCGGATCGAGTACGTGCGCTGCGCAACGGGCATCGACATCATGGTGGAGTTCTCCGTGCTTCCTGGGCGCGCCGGGGGCGCGCTGCAGCTTATCCGTTCGCGTAGGCCAGGGCCAGTTCGCCGTCGACCGCCTCGTCGAGCAGGTCGTCGAGCAGGGGCAGCAGGCCCATCGTTTCCTTCTGGATGTGCGACACCATGCGTTCCACGAGCTCGAAGGCCAGGGGCTTGAAGGCCTGGGCCTCGGCCGGCGTCGGTGCGCGTTCGCACAGGGCCTGCAGCAGCGGGCGCAATTCCTCGCACAGGTCGCGGATGTCGGCATGTTCCTGCGTCAGCAAGGCGGCGATGCCGACGTCGCCGGCTTCGAGCAGGCGCGGAAACAGCGAGTCCTCCTCGAAGGCGAAATGGCGCAGCACTTCGGTGTCGACCATGCGGCGCAGTGCCGGCGCGAGCGCCGCCAGGTCGCCTTCCTGGCCGCGCGCGAGCGACCTCTCGAGCCGGTCGAGCAGGTGGAGATGGGTGCGGTGCTCCTCGTCGAGCACGCGGGGGACCTGGCGTTGGAGACTCATGGCGACGGCGCGATGCGCGTGGGCACGCTCTGGGTTGGCGCTGCAGGGTAGCGGCCAGGCGGCGTCTTGCCCTTGAGTCAGTTCAAGGCGAAGCCGCCTGCGTGCGCGACGTGCGTGCCAGGCGCCGCATGGCCACGGCGAAGAACGCGACGAAGGCCAGCCCACCGGCGAACCCGCAGGCCGCGGCGGCGAGCAGCCAGGACGGCGAGTGCGTGAACGTGGCCACCGCCAGCAGCGCCAGGGCCGCCGCGTGCGCCGCTTCGTGCACGCGCAGCGGCGCTTCGGCGGTCAGCGCGCCGGGCGTCGGCGGGCGCCGCCGGCCGCCGCGCGCGGCGTGCATCGAGGCCAGGAAGGGCAGGATGCGTTGCAGCACGCCCAGCAGCGTGCTGAGCAGCCAGCCGGCGACCGCGGCGAGCATGAACAGCAGGCCCCAGGGCTCGTCGCCGCGGCCCTGGCGGGCGAGCGCCAGCGCGGCGCACAGCAAGGCCAGCGCGGCCGACGCCCAGCCCAGGCGCAGCAGCCGGGCGAAGCGGCCGAGCTCGCTGCGCACGCCGCTGGCCATCACCTGCCGCATCGATCGCACGTGCAGCGCGAGCGCGCCCGCCGCGGCCAGCAGGGCGGCCGCACGCAGGGCGAGCGCGGAGGGAGCGTCCGCCGGCAGGAAGGCCGCCAGCCCGGCCAGGCCGAGCGCCAGCAGCGCCGCGGCGGCGCCCTGCAGCTGCACGCGCTGCGCGGGCTCCGGCGCCAGCGCGAACATCGGCAGCAGGATCGCCGACAGGCCCAGCACCAGCAGGCCCATCACGCCGAACACGCCGGCCGCGGCGTGCAGGGGACGCAGCGCCTCGCGCGGCAGCCGGGCCATGGCGGCGCCGTTCCACCAGGCCACCAAGGCCGCGGCGCTGGCGATCAGCAGCGCGAGCGCCACCACCGCGCCCCAGCCGTGCAGCACGACGCCGGGCATGCCGCGCGCGCCGCGCAGGTTGAGCGCCAGCAGCACGCCCCAGGCCGCGAGCGCCGCGATCAGCAGCGCGGCGCCGAGGGCCATCCAGGCCGGCTCGGGCCACCCCATGCCGAGCACCAGCAGCACGAGGCCGGGCAGGTAGGCCCACCACAGCAGCGCGGCCAGCCGCGGCGCCTTCACGGCCTGCAGCGTGGCCACCGGCAGCAGCTGCAGGCTGGCGCCGATGGCGCTGGCCGCCAGCGTGCCCAGCGTCACCAGGTGCAGGGCCGCCAGCGGCCAGCCCAGCCCGCCGCGCCAGCCCGGCCACTGGGCCGCGCCGGCGGCCAGCGCCAGCCACGCCAGCGCGTGGCACACGGCCGCGGTGCCGAACCAGCGGAACGGCACCGACGCCGGGAGCAGGCGCCCGCCGGCGCCGGCGAGGAAGCTGCCGGGTGCGCTCACTGGACGGCCCTCCGCGCTGCGCGCTCAGGGGCGAGCGCTTGGGAACGGCCCGGCGCGCTCATGTCGGCTGGCGGGTCACGCGCAGGCGCACCTCGCCGGGTTCGCCTTCGATCGGCTCGGCGCACCAGCCGATCTGCAGCAGCTCGGGGTAGAGCATGACCGGGTCGCGGTCGTGGTGGACGATCAGCAGCGCGTCGTCGGGCAGTTGCCGCACGAGCTGCAGGACTTCGATCAGCGGCTGCGGCCGCGGCAGGCCGCGCACGTCGATGTGCGTCGCCGCCGCGGCGTGCCAGACCCGGGCCCGCGGGGCGCCGTCCGCGGGCCCCGTCATGCGGCCTGCGCCCGCCCCAGCGCCCGCAGCTGCCGGCGCATCAGCTTGCCGGTGGCGGTGCGCGGCAGCGCGTCGAGCGATTCGATCCAGGCCGGCCGCTGGTGCGGCGGCAGGCCGGCGCTGCGCCCGGCCAGCTGCGTGCGCACCGCGTCGGCCTGGCCGGCGTCGGCCACGAAGTACAGCGCCACCGCGTCGAGCCCGTCGGCATCGGGCCGGCACACGGCGGCCGCCTCGCGCAGGCCGGGCACGTGGGCGGCGAGCGTTTCCTCCAGCGCGGCGAGGTCCACCCAGCGCCCGCTCAGCTTGACGAGCGAATCCTCGCGGCCGGCGAAGCGCCAGCCGTGGCCTTCGCGCGCGAACAGGTCGGCCGGGCACAGCGCGCGGCCGCGGAACGTGTCGGCCTCGGCCGCGGGACGGTCGTGGTAGCCGAGCGCGAGCGTCTCGGCCTCGATCAGCAGGCGTGTGGGCATGCCCTGTGCCGCGGCGTCGGCGTCGAGCGGGCGCACGCGCACGCCGGGCGAGGGCGCCAGCCAGCCGTCGCCTTCGGCCGCGCCGAGCACCAGCACCAGGGTCTCCGCGCAGCCGTAGCCGTCGAACATCGGCACGCCGCCGGCGGCCTGCCCCCAGGCGCGGCGCAGGGGCGGCGACAGCGCCTCGCCGGCCGACACGCACAGGCGCACGCCGGCGCGGGGCATGGCGCTCGCCAGCCCCTCGTGCAGCAGGGCCCGGTACAGCGTCGGCACGCTGAACACGACGCTGGGACGCAGGCGCTCGATGCTGCGCGCGAACGACGCCGCCGTCGGCCACTGCGGATCGAGCAGCACGGTGGCGCCGATCGACAGCCCGGCCAGCAGCACGTTGACCAGCGGGTAGGTGAAGAACAGGCGCGAGCTGGCGAGCAGGCGGTCGCCGGCCACGAGGCCGAGGCGCTCGCGCGACACGCGGCCGATGCAGGCGAGCGTGCGGTGCGAGTGCACCACCGCCTTCGGCCGGCCCGAACTGCCCGACGAGTGCACCCACAGCGCCGGGTCCTCGGCGCGGCGCGGCAGCGGCGCGGCCGGCACGGCGGCGTCCCAGGCGCGGCGCGCCTCGTCGAGGGGCACGACGCGGGCGCGCCAGGGCTCGGGCGTGTCGTCGGCCGATTCGGCGACGACGAGCGCGAAGCGGGCCTCGTCGAGCACGGCCTGCCATTCGGCGGCCGGAATGCGCGGGTTGACGCCCACCGCCACGCCGCCGGCCCACACTGCGCCGAGCCAGGCCACCGCCCAGTCGATGCCGTCGGCGAGCTTCACCGCCACCGGCTGCCCGGGCTGCAGGCCGAGCGAGCGCCACGCGGCGGCGGCGCGCGACACGCGTTCGCGCAGGTCGCCGAAGGCGATCGACGCGCCGTCGCACTCGATCGCCGCGCGCGCGGCGTCGTGGCGCGCGAGCAGCGTCGCCGCGGCGTTGCCGCCGGTCATCGCATCCACAGCTCGCGCACCAGGCGCTGCGCAGCCACCGCGGCCACGAGCCGCCGGTGGTGCGCCGCGGTGACCGTGCTGCGCATCGGGCTCACCTGCTTGTGCACCAGCTTGCCCAGCTCGGCGAGCAGCGCGTCGTCGACGGCGCGGCCGAGCAACGCCTCGGTGCCCGCGAGGCGGATCGGGTTCGAGTTGGTGCCGCTGATGGCCACCGTCAGGGTGGACAAGGCCGCGCCCTCGCGCCGCAGCTGCACCGCCACGCCGGCGAGCGGAAAGTCCATCGCGCCGCGCACGCGCTGCTTGCGGTAGCCGCTGGCGCTGCCCGGCGCGGGCAGCGGCACCTGCAGCGCGACGACCAGTTCGCCGCGTGCGAGCGCGAGGTGCGCCGCGCCGTCGTCGCGGTACATCTGGTGCAGCGGCAGCCGGCGCGTGCCCTGCGGCCCGGCGAGCTCCACCTCGGCGTCGCAGGCGATGAGGGCCGGCGCCACGTCGCCTTCGAACGCGGCGTGGCAGCGCTGGCCCTGCGGCGCGACGTGGCACACGGTGTCGCAACGCTCGGGCGGATCCGGCTCTGCCGGGCCGCTCGAACCCCCTTGGGGGGCGGGCCGGGCCATCGGCCCGGACCTGGGGGCACGCTTCAGGCAATACCCGTTCGCCTCGCGCCACCAGGCGCTCTGGTTGTAGTACACGCAGCGCGTGTCCTGGCACAGGTTGCCGCCCAGGGTGGCGGCGCTGCGGTGGGCCGGGCCGGCGACCTCGCGGGCGGCCTGCACGATCGCGGGCAGCGTGGCGGCCAGCGCGTCGTTCGAGGCGAGCGCCGCCAGCGTGACGCCGGCGCCCAGGCGCCAGTGCGTGGCGCTGCGCTCGACCGCGCCGAAGCCGGAGACGGCGCCCAGGTCCACCAGCAACGACGGTGCGTGCAGCCCGCGCCGCAGGTTGGGCACCAGGTCGGTGCCGCCGGCCAGCGGCATCGCCCCCTCGCGGGCGAGCAGCGCGGCCGCCTCGGCGAGCGTGGCCGGGCGCGCGAGGTCGAAGTCGGCCAGCGGTTGCATCGGATCAGGCCTTCGCGGCGCGCGCAGCCAGGCGCTTGAGCGCCCGCCGGCGCTCGGTGATCGCCTCGAGCAGCCGGTCGGGGGTGATCGGCAGCTCGGCCATGCGCACGCCGATCGCGTCGCAGACCGCGGCGGCCAGCGCGGGTGGCGCGCTGTGCAGGCCGCCTTCGCTCGCTTCCTTGGCGCCGAAGGGGCCGAGCGGGTCGATGCTCTCGACCAGCGTGACGTCGATCGGCGGCGACTCGGCGGCGGTGGCGATGCGGTAGTCGAGGAAGTTGGCGCGCAGCATCAGGCCCTCGTGGTACTGCGTCTGCTCGGCCAGCGCCTGGCCCAGCCCCATCCACACCGCGCCCTGCACCTGGCCCTCGACGGCCATCGGGTTGAGCGCGCGGCCGCAGTCGTGCGCCGTCCAGCAGTGCAGCACGCGCACGACGCCGGTGTCCTCGTCGACCTCGACCTCGACCACCTGGGCGGTGTAGGAGAAGCCCGCCGTCGAGCCCACCGCCGCGCCGCGGAACCTGCCGCCCTGGGTTTCCGGCGGCGTGGACCAGGTGCCCTTGACGGTGAGCGTGCCGCTGTCCACCAGCGCGGCGCGCACCACCTGCGCAAACGCCATGCCGCGCTGGGCATCGCCGGCGATGCCGCAGCGTTCGCCCCACCATTCGATCGCCGCGGCGTCGACCTTCAGCTCGCGCGCGGCGGCCTCCACCAGCACGCGCTTCAGGGCCTCGGCCGCGCGCAACGCCGCGTTGCCGACCATGAACGACACGCGCGAGGAGTACGAGCCGTTGTCCTTGGGGGTGAGCGCGCTGTCGGTGGCCACCACGCGGATGCGCCCCATCGGCAGCAGCAGCACCTCGGCCACCACCTGCGTGAGCAGCGTGTTCGAGCCCTGGCCGATGTCGGCCGCGCCGGTGAGGATGGTGATGCCGCCGTCGAAGTCGAGCTTGAGGTTGACCACCGCGTGCGGCTCGCCGCTCCAGTGCACCGGCTTGGCCGAGCCCGAGACGTAGTGCGAGCAGGCCATGCCCAGGCCGCGGCGACGGCCCTCGGGCATGGGCTGCGCCGCGCGCCGCGCCGGCCAGTCCTTCCAGCCGCTGGCGCGCTCGACGGCGTCCAGGCACTGCGGCAGGCCACAGGAGTTGACCTGCAGGTCGTTGAGCGTGCGGTAGGGCGGCGCGATGAGGTTGGCGCGCCGCAGCGCGAACGGATCGAGGCCGAGCTCGGCCGCCATCTCGTCGAGCACCGACTCGAAGGCGAAGCGCACGTTGACCGCGCCGTGCCCGCGCATCGCGCCGCACGGCGGCAGGTTCGTGTAGACGCGAAAGCCGCGGTAGCGCACCGCGCCGACGCGGTACAGCGCGTGCAGCAGCGCGCCGGCGTACAGGATGGTGACGAGCCCGTAGCCGGCATAGGCGCCGCCGCGCTGCACGACGTCGACGTCGACGGCGGTGATCTCGCCGCTCGACTTCAGGCCGATCCTGACGCGGATGTCGCTGTCGGGCCGCGCGCGATGCGTGAGGAAGGTTTCCTCGCGCGTGAGCTCGAGCCTGACGGTGCCGCCGGCCGCGCGCGCCAGCGCGCCGGCCACCATCTCGAAGTTCAGCGGCTCGACGCGGTGCCCGAAGCCGCCGCCGACGAAAGGCTTGACGACGCGGATGGCGGCGCTGTCCAGCCCCAGCGTCTGCGCCAGCATCAGGTGCAGGTAATAGGGCACCTGCGTCACCGAATGCACCGTGAGCTGCGCGCGCTCGACGTCCCACTGCGCGACGCTGGCATTGGGCTCGATCTGGCCGTGCGCGAGCTCGTGGCAGTGGAAGCGCCGCTCCATCACCAGGTCGGCGGCGCCGAAGCCGGCGTCGACATCGCCGAAGTCGTGCTCGACCGTGCGTTCCAGGTTGCCGGGCTTGTCGGCGTGCAGCAGCACCGCGCCTTCGGCGCGTGCGCTGGCGGCATCGAAGTGCGCGGGCAGGGGTTCGATCTCCACGCGCACCGCGGCGAGCGCGGCGGCGGCGCTGGCGGCGTCCACGGCGGCCACCGCGAACAGCGGCTCGCCGCGGTAGCGCACCTTGTCGCGTGCCAGCGGCCACTCGTTCTCGGCGATCGGGATCACGCCGTAGGGCGCGGCGAAGTCCTCGCCGGTGATCACGGCGCGCACGCCGGGGATCGCCAGCGCCTGCGAGGCGTCGATGCGGCGGATCACGCCATGCGCCACCATGCTGCGGCCGATGCGCCCCACCAGGGCGTTGGGCATGGGCAGGTCGGCGGTGTAGCGCGCGCTGCCGTTGACCTTCTCGACACCGTCGACGAGGGGCTGGCGCGTGCCGATCGCGTGAACCGGTGCCCCCAGGCCCGCTTCGCTCGCGGCCCCCCGCGGGGGCAGGTGTTCGCTCTTCATGGCCGGCTCTCGGCGGCAGCCTGCACCGACTCGACGATCTTCACGTAGCCGGTGCAGCGGCACAGGTTGCCCGCCAGGGCCTCGCGGATCTGCGCCTCGCTGGGCCGGGGCTCGCGCCGCAGCAGTGCCTCGGCGGCCATCACCATGCCGGGGGTGCAGAAGCCGCACTGCGTGCCAAGGTGCTCGTGGAAGGCGCGTTGCAGCGCCGACAGGCGGCCCTGGGTGGCGAGCGACTCGATGGTCTCGACCGTGCGGCCTTCGACGCTGGCCGCGAGCGTGATGCAGGCCAGGCGCGGCGCGCCGTCCACCAGCACGGTGCAGGCGCCGCACTCGCCGCCGTCGCAGCCCTGCTTGGTGCCGGTGAGCTGGAGCTGGTCGCGCAGCAATTCGAGCAGGGTCGCGGCGTCGCGCACCGCGAGCGCGTGTGCGCGGCCGTTGACCTCGAGACGCAGCAGCCGCGTGCTCATGCCTTGGCATTCCCCTTGCGGAGGTCGCGCACCCGCACCGCCTTGCCCTGAGAGCGCGGCAGCGCGCCCGGCGCCATCACCGCGACCTCGGCGGTGACGCCGATCAGCGACTTGACGTGGTGCTGCGCCTCGCGCGCGAGGGCCTCGTAACGGGTGCCGTCGACGCCGCTCTGGGCCTCGACCTCGATGCGCAGGGTGTCGAGCGTGCCCTGGCGCTCGACCACCAGCTGGTAGTGCGGCGCCAGGTCGGGCCGGCCGACCAGCACCGCCTCGACCTGCGACGGGTAGACGTTGACGCCGCGGATGATGAGCATGTCGTCGTTGCGGCCGGTCACGCGCAGGATGCGCAGGTGCGTGCGGCCGCAGTCGCAACGCGCGGTCGCGAAGCGCGTGATGTCGCGCGTGCGGTAGCGCAGCATCGGCAGCGCCTCCTTGGTGAGCGTGGTGATCACGAGCTCGCCCGCCTCGCCGTCGGCGACCGCCGCGCCGCTCTCCGGGTCGATCAGCTCGAACAGGAAGTGGTCCTCCCAGCCGTGCAGGCCGTTGCGGCACTCGCATTCGCAGGCCACCCCGGGACCCATGATCTCCGACAGGCCGTAGATGTCGAAGGCGCGCAGGCCCAGCCGCGTCTGCACCTCCTCGCGCATGCCTGCGCTCCAGGGCTCGGCGCCGAAGAGCCCGAGCGCGAGGCGACCGTCGCGCTTGAGGTCGACGCCCATCTGCTCGGCGACTTCCGCGATCGCCAGCGCGTAGGACGGCGTCGCGCACAGCAGGCGCGCACCGAAGTCGACGATCAGCGCCACCTGCCGCTCGGTGCCGCCGCCCGATATCGGCACCACCGGGCAGCCCAGGCGCTCGGCGCCGGCATGCGCGCCCAGCCCGCCGGTGAACAGGCCGTAGCCGTAGGCGTTGTGCACCAGGTCGCCCGGACGCACGCCGATGCCGTGCATCGAGCGCGCCATCAGGTCGGCCCAGCGGCCGAGGTCGGCGGCGGTGTAGCCCACCACCGTGGGCTTGCCGGTGGTGCCCGAAGACGCATGGATGCGCGCCAACGACTCGACCGGCCGCGCGAACAGCCCGAACGGGTAGTGGTCGCGCAGGTCGGTCTTGACCATGAAGGGCAGGCGCCGCAGGTCGTCGAGGTGGCGCACCCCGTCGGGGTGCAGGCCGGCGGCCTGCATGCGCGCGCGCTGCCACGGCACATGGTCCCAGGCGTTGCGCAGCGTCGCGCGCAGGCGCTCGAGCTGCACGGCGGCGAGCGCGTCGCGCGACAGCGTCTCGAGCGGGGCGTGCAGGCCGGGTGCCGCGGTCAGGCGGGAGAGGTCCGTGATGGCGCCCATGGTGCTCAAGCCTCCTTGCTGCGCGGCACGCCGCGCACCGGCAGCTGCGGCAGCGCGTAGCCCTGGTTGAAACCGGCGCGGGTGACGAGCGTGAACTTGAACCACTGGCCGCCGATCAGTGCCACGACGCCCGCGACGATCTGCAGCGCGCGCAGCCCCGGCTCGCCCAGCGGGGAGGCGATGGCGACCAGCGCGGCGGCCAGCGGCAGCAGCGTGGCGAGCTTGAACACCGCGCCCGCGGCGTCGATCGCGGCGAGCGCGGCGCGCACGGTGCGCACGCGCGCGCGCCACGCCTGCCACAGGACCAGGCGCGCCACGAGCAGCAGCGCGAAGGCGGCCCACAGGCTGCCGTGCGCGCTCGCGCCCGCCGTGAGTGCGAGCCAGGCGCCCGCACCCTCGGCGAGTGCAGTGGCCAGCAGCAGCGGCACGAGCAGGGGTTCACGCCAGGCCGGGATGCCCTTGGCCGCCTGCAGCAGCCGCGCCTGGCAGTAGACGAAGGCCAGGGCCAGCACGGCCGCGGCCCATGTCGCCGCCGGCACGCCGAGCCACGCCGCCGCCACGGCCACGAAGAGCAGCGGCGCGAGCAGCGCCTCGCGCGACATCCACGAGCGCGCGGCGTGGCGCGGCACGCGCCAGGAGCGCCAGGGCCGGCCGAGCTCGAGCCAGACGGCGAACAGGCCGAGCGCGATGGCCGCCGCCCCGATGGCCGTCAGCAGCGGCGAAGAGCCCGCAACCGCGGCGCTGACGATCAAGCCGCTGCCGGCGCCGCCGGCCATGAAATTGCACGCCGCGCGGGCGTCCCAGCTCGGCTGGTGCCAGGGGGCCGGACCGACGGGGTTCATGGCGAGCCCTCCGTGTGGCTGTCCCACAGGTAGACGAAGCCGGGCCCGGTGCCCAGCTCCTCGTGCATGCGGAAATGCCGGTTCTCGGCCACCAGGCGCGAGACCTTGCTCTGCGGGTCGTCCAGATCGCCGAAGGCCAAGGCTTCCGAGATGCACGCGTTCACGCAGGCCGGCGTGGCGGCCGGGTCGACGCCGGGCTTGAGGCCCTGGGCCAGCCCGGCGTCGATGCGCTCGACGCAGAAGGTGCACTTGGTCGCCACCGCGAGCCGCGAATCGTCCTGCCGCTGGAGCTCGTGGCGGCTGGGCGCGCCGTAGGCGTAGCTCGTGCGCAGCGTCTTGCTGCGCGCCTGGTAGGGGCAGGCCACCGCGCAGTAGGCGCAGCCGATGCAGATGTCGTAGTCGATGGTGACGATGCCGTCGTCGCGCTTCTTCGTGGCGGTGGTCGGGCACACGTCCAGGCACGGCGGCTCGTCGCAGTGCTGGCAGCCCACGGGGACGAAGGCGCGCTGCACGTCGGGGTATTCGCCGACTTCCACGTCGATCACGCGGCGCCACTGCACGCCCGGCGGGGTGGCGTTGGCGTGCTTGCAGGCGGCGGTGCAGGTCTGGCAACCCACGCAGCGCCGCAGGTCCGCCACCATGGCCCAGCGCGTCATGTGAGCCCCCCGTCCGTCGAATTCGCCGGCCGGCCCCCCGCGGGGGCGCGGGCCGGCTTGGGGCGGCCCGGCGCCCGGCCCGCCGTGCCGGCTTGATCTTGCGCTCGCCGGACGCTCACGCGCACCACGTCGGCGCCCGAGCCGGTGGCGTCGGTGAGGTCCATCGACATCGGCGTCAGCGCGTTCATGCTCGCCACGCCGAAGTCCTTGGCCAGCGGCGTGGCCCAGTGGTCGAACTGGCCGATCATCAGCAGCGTGTCGGGGCGGATGCCCTGGCGCAGCACCGCGCGACCGCGCACCTTGCGCTGCGGCGTGGCGATCTCGATGGCGTCGCCGTCGGCGATGCCCAGCCGGGCCGCGGCGCCCGTGTTGATGACCACGCCGCGGTGGCCGGCGACGTTGTCGGCCACCTCGTGCATCAGCTGGCTGCCGGCGTTGGCCCCCCAGGCGTACTGCATGCTGCGCGCCGTGAGCAGCCAGAACGGGAAGTCCCGTGCCTGCCCGCCGGCGCTGGCCACGCTCGCCTCCCACAGGCCGGGGAAGTCCTTCCAGACCGGCAGCGCCTGGTACTCCTTGAGCTGGGTGTCCCACCAGTGCATGTCGTGCTCGTGCAGGCGCCGGCCAAGCTCGGCGCCCACGCGCATCAGGCGTTCCTGGTAGGGCAGCTCGAAGCGCAGGCCGTGCCTTTCCAGCGTCGGCAGCAGGTACCACTCGCCGCGCGCGAACGGGCGCGTCTGCAGGCCGTGTTCCTTCCACCAGTCCAGGCCGTGGATCTCGGCGCCGTCGCTGACCTCGGCGCTCGCCGCGCGGCACACCGCGTCCCAGATCTCCTCGCGGTCGTGGCGCCCCTTCACGTCGAGCGCGAAGTCGGCGTGCTCGCTGGCCAGCGGCACGCCGCCTGCGCCCTTGTTGATGGCGGCGTAGTACTTCTCCGCCAGGCCGGTGCGGTGCGCCAGCTCGGTGGCGATGTCGGTGAAGTCACGCGCCTGGCCCTGCGGCGCCACGACGGGCTGGCGCAGCGCGAAGCCCTGGTGGTCCCAGAACGACTCCTGGTACTTGGTGCCGCCCACGCGCCACAGCTGCAGGCTCTCCAGATCGGTGGCGTCGGGCAGCAGGAGGTCGGCGTGGTGGTTGGTCTCGTCGTGCGTGAAGGCGAACGCCACCACGTACGGAAAGCGCGCCATCTTCTCGCCCAGCGCCGCGGTGTCCCAGAACGAGATGGCGGGGTTGGTGCGGTAGAGGAACCAGACCTCCGGCAGCGTCACGCGCGGCAGGCCCTTGGGCGTCTCGTCGAGGAACATCCACGAGAAGTGCGTCGGCCCCAGTGCCTGGCTCCACGGCCCGTCGGCGGCCAGCGGCACCATCGTGCGGTAGGCATTGCGGATGTTGGGCTGCGGCGACCAGCGGGCCTTGTCGGTCGGGTTCAGCGGGTAGTGCATGAAGCCGTCGGGCCCGGGCTTGACGCTTTCGTGGCGATGCGACATCGGCCGCGTCAGGCGGATCGTGGTGCCGATGGTGCCGCCGGGCACTTCGAGCGCGCCCACCAGCGTGGTCAGCACGGTGCGCGCCCAGCAGCACTCGAAACCGCCCCAGCCGTTGTTGACCGTCTTGCCCAGCGTGATGGCCACCGGCCGCCAGGGCAGGGTGCGGCCGTCGATCTCGATCGTCTCGCCCACCCGCGCGTGGTCGATGAACTCGTGGGCGATGCGCCGGATCCTGGCCGCGGGGAGGTCGCACACGCCGGCCGCCCACTCCGGGCTGTACGGCCGCGTGTGTTGCACCAGGCGCGTGAAGGCGGTGTCGCCGGCCAGCAGGCCGTCGGCGAGCACTTCGTCGTCGGGGCCGATCTCGACCGCTTCGGTCTCGTGGCGGCCCTCCAGCGCCTCGCGGACCTCGGGACGGCTGTCGTGCACGCACGCCCGGCCGCCCGCGCTGTCCCACACCAGCGGCTGGCGCGTCGCGCGGTCGCGCAGGTAGTAGCCGTGGGGGCCCACCAGGTACGGCGAGGCGGTGTGCCGGGTGAGGAACGCGATGTCGAGCCGCTCGCGCGGCACTTCGTGCAGCAGCACGTGGATCAGTGCGAAGAGGAACGCGGCGTCGGTCTTGGGCTTGATGGGCAGCCACTCGGCCGAGCAGGCACCGGTGATCGACAGGTGCGGTTCGACCTGCACGCGCTTCATGCCGCGCACGCGCGCGGCCGCGTGCCGGGCCACGCCGGTCACGCCGCCCGAGGCCTCGATGTTCGAGCCGCAGGAGATCAGGTAGTCGCACAGCGGCGTGTCGGGCGTGACGATGAAGGCGCGGTGCCAGAACTCGCCGTACAGGTGCTCCGAGTGGTAGCACTTGACGCCCTGGCCCGAGCCGAAGCCCATGTCGATGGGGCCCCAGGCGGCCATGAAGGCCGGAAAGGTGCCCATGTACGACTGCGGGGTGCCGGCGCCGCCGAAGCTGGCCGCCACCCGCGGGTAGCCCGACTCGTCGACGAGGCCGCGCGAGCGCACGTCGGCGAGCTTGTCGGCGAGCAGCGTCATCGCCTCGTCCCACGAGATCGGCACGAAACCCGGGTCCTCGCCGCGGCCCTTCTTCGGGTTGGTGCGCCGCATCGGGGTGAGGACGCGATCCGGGTGGTTGGTCTTCTGCACCAGGCCGTAGGCCTTGACGCACACCTTGCCGCCGCCCGGGTGGATGCCGGCGGCGCAGAAGTTGGGCTCGACCTCGGTGGCCACGCCGTCCTCGACCTTGACGGTGAGCAGGTCGGGGCCGGCGACGCACTGGTAGCAGTACGTCGGGATCTTGCGGACCCCACGGCCCGCTGCCGCGTCTGCCACGGTCTTCATTGC
>DASTJE010000001.1:0-12955 GCA_035716845.1 Burkholderiaceae bacterium | reverse complement strand
TCGACGTCACGGGCGTCGCCGAACCGTCCAGCGGCGTGACGCCCTCGGCCAGCCGCAGGACGCCCGCCGGATCCACCACCTCGACCCTGGTCCTCAGCCTGCCGGACGCCTCGTCCGAGAAGGTGATGGTGACGCGCCGGGGGCGCGCCTCGGGGGGCATGGGCAGGCGCGTGACATCCACGGCCCAGGCGCCCAGCACACCGACGGGCTCGGCAGCGAGGGGGCCGTTTGCGACACCCAGCGCCATGCTGGCGGCGATCAGGAACGACTTCATCGGGCTTCCTCTTGGTTCGTCAGCGAAGACCAGACACGACTCGGGCGGCTCGCTTGGCCCGCGCCATTGCACTGCTTGTCTTCCGGGCAAGCCCCTGCGATTCGATGCCCGGCAAACAGCGGCGCGGCGCGCCTGAACCACAATGACGTGAGGCCCACGCTTGGCATGCCATTGCGTGTCATACCGACCGCGGGATCCGGCCCCTATGTGCCCGGCGGGTCACTATGCTGCCTGCAGCAGGAACTCGACTCTCACCGCGTCGTAGGGGAACTCGATACGCCCCGACTCGGTGCGGTTGAGCACACCGGCCGACAGAAGCGCCGTCACATCGCTGTGCACGGCCTTGACGTCTCTGTCGACGCGTCGCGCGGCCTCGCGGATGGATACCGGGCCGGCGCCACACAGTGCCTTCAGGAGCTCCCATCGCTTGGCGGTCAGGACCTTCCACAGCAACTCGGGCGTGGCAAAGCCGATTCGCGCAGAACGCTGGGCCTTGCCAGTCCTCCAGGCACCGGCGAAATCGGCGAACGCCTCGTCGGGCGACCGAACCTCAAGAGTCACTGTCTTCACGAGTCCACCTCGCAATGTCGCGTTTGAAGTCGGCGACCAGTCTTTCGGGCGAGACGAAGACATAAGGCTGTTCCTTGTCGCCGACGTGCCTGTGATCGCCTTTGCCGGACTCGTTGTCGTAGCGCAGGACGCAGACGCCATCGACCACGAACGCCAGCCTGTACTTGAAGTGATGAGTCGAGCCTGGAAGTGGCTTCTGGAGGCGCCACAGGATCAGCTCGGCAAATGACCGCTCGGAGTAGACGATTCGCCCACGCGCCAGCTCGGTCGCCTTCATGTTGGCCATGATGCCAACAGAAGGGTATGTTGTCAACTACGACAACGGTTGAGCGGGCGGGTTCGGCGTCGAACGCAGGAGCGGGGCGGACCCGACCGCCGCCACCGGCAGCACCGTGAGGCTGCGCACACCCTGCGCGCCGTGGATCAGCACGCCCTCGATGTCGGCGGTGGCCGACGGGCCGGTCATGAAGATCGCGTAGCCGGCCTGTGCGAGCTGCGCGTCGGCGTGCAGGCGCGCATAGGCGTCGTGCAGCGTGGGCACGATGGCGGCCGGGTCGAGCAGCACCACCAGGTGCTGCGCCAGGAAGCCCAGCGCCGGCACCGGCATCTCGCGCTCGGTCAGCAGCACCGAGCCGGTCTCGGCCACGCCGAAGGCGGCGCGCACGACGCCCACGTCCACGTCGTCGAGGTCGCGCACGTGGCGCACCAGGTCGAGCGGGCGGTTGCCGGCCACCTCGGGCACCGCCGAGCACACCACGCGCGCCGGCGCAAAGCGCTCGCGCACCCAGGCGCCCAGGTCGGCCGCGGCGGGCGGCTCGGCCAGCTTGCCGCCCATGCGCTGCAGCGCGGCGGCAAAGGCCTCGAACGACCCGCGGCCCAGCGCCGGGTCGCCCTGTGCGAAGGGCGGCCACAGCGGCACGGTACGCGCGCGCGGCGCGCGGCGGCGCACGCGCGCCAGGATCTCGTCGCGCGGCGTCATGGCTTGTTCTCCGTGTCGTCCGTCGCCGCAGCGTGCTTGTCCTGCCGCACGCTGCGGTGGTCGATCCACCACTGGCGGAAGGTCTGCCCCGGCGCCACCGGCACCTCGCGCTGCTTGCCCCAGGCGTTGAGGCGGTTGTAGAGCATGATGCGCGGCAGGTACTCCACGCCCGCGCCGGCCGCCTCCACCGCGGCGCGGTACAGGCGCGGGCTGGCCAGCAGCTTGCCGGCCATCTTCATGGCCTGGCGCTTGGCGAAGGGCAATGCGTTGCGCTCGGCGATGACGCGGCGCCACGCGAGGATCTGCCCGTGCAGGTCGATCTTCACCGGGCACACCGCGCTGCAGCTGCCGTTGAGCGTGCTGGCGAAGGGCAGCGCGCTGTACTTGCGCAGGTCGTAGGCCGGGTCGATCACCACGCCGATGGGCCCCGAGTAGGTGGCGCCGTAGGACAGTCCGCCGCTGCGCCGGTACACCGGGCAGGTGTTCATGCAGGCACCGCAGCGGATGCACTTGAGCGAGGTCCAGAAGTCCTCCATGCCCAGACGCTCGCTGCGGTGGTTGTCCACCAGCACCACGTGCATCTCGGTGCCCTTGCGCGGGGCGCGGAAGTGGCTCGTCATCTGCGTGATCGGCGAGCCCAGGGCGCTGCGCGAGAGCATGCGCACGAACACACCCAGGTGCGCGGTGCGCGGGATGATCTTCTCGATGCCCACCGAGGCGATGTACAGCCTCGGGCAGTGCACCGACAGGTCGGCGTTGCCCTCGTTGGTGCACACCACGATGGCGCCCGTCTCGGCCACCGCGAAGTTGGCGCCGGTCATGCCGGCGTCGGCGTCCAGGAAGTGCGGCCGCGTGGTGCGGCGCTGGCTCTCGGCCAGGTAGTGCACGTCGTCGTTGGCCGGGTCGGTGCCCAGGGTGCGCGCGAACACCTCGGCCACGTCGCGCCGCAGCTTGTGCACCGCCGGCACGACGATGTGGCTGGGCGGTTCGTCGTCGAGCTGCTGGATGCGCTCGCCCAGGTCGGTCTCGATCACCGCGATGCCGCGCTGCTCCAGGAAGGGCCGCATCTCGCACTCGTCGGTGAGCATCGACTTGCTCTTGACCAGCGAGGTGGCGCCGCGCGCGGCCAGGATGTCGTACACGACCTGGTTGTGCTCGGCCGCGTCGCGCGCCCAGTGCACCTTCACGCCGTTGGCCCAGGCCGCGCGCTCGAACTGCTCGAGGTAGTGGTCCAGGTGCGTGAGCGTGTGCTCCTTGATCGCCGAGGCCAGCTCGCGCAGTTCCTCCCACTCGGGCACCTCGGCCACCGCGCGGTCGCGCTTGCCGCGCAGGTCCCACAGCCGCCGGTCGTGGAACTCGAGGTGATCGGCCGCGGCGATGAAGTCGCTCGAGGCCTCGGCGTGGTCGATCTTGCCTCTCACAATCTTGCTCCGTTGAGCACCTGGGCGATGTGCATGAAGCGCACCGGCAGCCCCATGCGCTCGGCGCAGCCCTTCTGGTGCATCAGGCAGCTCATGTCGCCCGAGACGATCACCTCGGCGCCGGCACCGTGGTGATCGAGCACCTTGTCGTAGCCCATGCGCGCCGACACCGGCTCCTCGGTCACCGAGAAGGTGCCGCCGAAGCCGCAGCACTCGTCGGGCCGCGCCGGGCTGGCAAAGCGCAGGCCCTTGACGGCCGCCAGCAGCGCGCGCGGCTTGGAGAACACCGGCTCGTGCACCGCCTCCGAGGCGTGCGCGAGCTGCAGCTTGCGCAGGCTCGAGCAGCCGACGTGCAGGCCCACGGTGTGCGGGAACTCGGCCCACGGGAACTCGCGCACGCCCAGCACGTCGTGCAGGAACTCCACCAGCTCCCAGGTGTGCGCGCGCACGGCGCGCACCGCGTCGTCCTCGGCGATCGCGGTGAGGTGGTCGCGCACGTGATGCACGCAGCTGCCCGAGGGCGACACCACGTGCTCGAAGCCGGCGAAGTTGCGCACGAACAGCGCCTCGGCGCCGGCGGCGTCGGCCTCGCAGCCGCTGTTGGCCATCGGCTGGCCGCAGCAGGTCTGCTCGAGCGGATAGTCCACCTCGCAGCCCAGGCGCTCGAGCAGTTCCAGCGTGGCGATCGCCACTTCGGGGAAGAAGGCGTCCACGTAGCAGGGCACGAACAGGCCGACCTTCATGGCTGCGGCTCCTTCGCGCGGCGGTTCGGGCAGGTGGCGCAGCTCAGGCGCTGGCCCTGCGCGTCGCGCACCTCGCGGCCGCCGCAGCTGCCGCGCAGGCAGGGCCGGCGCAGCATCACGCCCACCGCCATGGCCGCCACGCTGAGCCCGACGCCGACCACGGCGGCCACGAGCACGATCCAGGCGCTCGCGGCGTTCACTGGATGACCCTCCGCGCTGCGCGCTGCGGGGCGAGCGCTTGGGAGCGGCCCGGCGCGCTCACGCCAGCGCCTCGAAGGCCGGTGACGCGAGGTCGCGCAGCGCGCCCTGCGCCCCGCGCACGACGAACAGCGCCGCCAGGCCCTGCGCGCGCGCCAGCGCCGGCCCGCGCTCCGGCCCGAGCACGAACAGTGCGGTGGCCCAGGCGTCGGCAGCCATGCACTCCGGGTGCACCACGCTCACCGAGGCCAGTGCGTGGTCGGCCGGCGCGCGCGTGGCGGGGTCGATCTCGTGGTGGATGCGCCGCCCCGCGAGCTCCCAGTAGTTGCGGTAGTCGCCCGAGGTGGCCATCGCCAGGCCCTGCAGCGGCACGATGCGCCGCGCCTGCTGCGGCCAGGCGTCGGGCTGCTCGATGGCGATCTGCCACGGCCGCCCCTCGTCGTTGAGGCCGCGCGTGCGCACCTCGCCGCCGGCCTCCACCATGTAGCGCGCGTGGCCCAGCGCGTCGAGCGCGGCCGCCGCGCGGTCCACCGCGTAGCCCTTGGCGATGCCCGACAGGTCGAGCCGCAGCGCCGGGTGCGCCTTGCGCGCGCTGCCGGCCGCGGCGTCGAGCTGCAGCTGGCGCCAACCCACCGGCGCGGCCAGCGCCGCCGCCTCGGGCGCCCCGCCGCGCGCCGATGCCTCGGCACCGAAGCCCCAGGCCCCCACCAGCGGCGCGACGCTGGCGTCGAAGGCCCCGCCCGAGAGCGCGGCCACCTGCTGCGCGCGCGCGAGCACGTTGCGCATCGGCTCCGACAGCGCGAACGGGCGCGTCGAGGCGTGGCGGTTGAAGCGCCCCAGCTCGGACGCGGGGTCGAAGGTCGACATGCGCGCGACGACGTCGTCGAACGCGGAGGCGATCGCGGCGCGCGCCGCCGCCTCGGCCGTGGCGTCGAAGGGGCCGCCGGCGATGCGCACGTGGAAGCGGCTGCCCATCGTCGGGCCCTCGAAGCGCAGGCCGCCCGACGCGGCGCCGCGCGGGCTGCAGGCGCCGCCCAGCGCGGCGGCACCGAGTGCGGCCAGCACCGCGCGGCGGCGCGGGCGGCAGGTCAGCAGGGCGTCCATGTCGGTGGCGCCCGGCCGCTCCGAAGCCACCGAAGCCCCCTCGGGGGGCAGCGAACGAAGTGAGCGTGGGGGCAGCATCTCAGCTCTCCTCCGGGGTGGGCGCGCCGCTGCGCAGGGCGCTCTCGTAGCGGCCCTCGCCGCGGCGGATCAGGTGCACCACCAGGTCGCGCATCGACACCAGGCCGTGCACGCGCGGCCCGTCGATCACCAGCAGGTGGCGATGGTGGTTGACGTGCATCAGCGCCAGCGCGGCCTCCACCGTGGTGCCGCTGGAGACGAACTTGACGTCGCGCGTCATCACCAGCGACACCGGCGTGGTGTCGGGGTCGAGCCCGGCATGCACCACGCGCGTGAGCAGGTCGCGCTCGGTGAAGATGCCGCTGGCCAGCTCGTCCTCGCTCATCGCGATCACCGCGCCGACGTTGCGCGCCACCATCAGCGCCGCCGCCTCGCGCACCGTGGCCGCGGCCGGGACCACGATCAGGTGGTCGCCGCCGTGCTCGGCCATCACGCTCTCGATCAGCAGGGTGCCCATCAGTGCTCCTTGGTGCGGTTCAGCCGAAGTCGTCCAGCAGGATGTTCTCGCGCTCGACGCCCAGCTCGAGCAGCATCGCGATCACGGCCTTGTTCATCGGCCCGGGGCCGCACATGTAGTACTCGATGTCCTCGGGCGCCGGGTGGCGGCTCAGGTAGTGGTCGAGCAGCACCTTGTGGATGAAGCCGGTGGGCCCCGTCCACTGGTCCTCGGGCAGCGGCTCCGACAGCGCGAGGTGCCATTCGAAGTTGGGGTGCTCGCGCGCCAGGCGGTCGAACTCCTCGACGTAGAAGGCCTCCTTGAGGCTGCGCGCGCCGTACCAGAAGGTCATGCGGCGCGTGCCGTGCAGGCGCAGCAGCTGGTCGAAGATGTGCGAGCGCATCGGCGCCATGCCGGCGCCGCCGCCGATGAAGCACATCTCCTTGCCGCTCTCGCGCGCGAAGAACTCGCCGTAGGGGCCAGAGACGGTGACGCGGTCGCCCGGCTTGAGCGAAAACAGCCACGAGCTCATCTTGCCGGGCGCGATGTCCTCGCGGTAGCCGGGCGGGAACGCGATGCGGATCGTGAACTTGAGGATGCCCTTCTCGAGCGGGAAGTTGGCCATCGAGTAGGCGCGCGTCACCGGCTCGTCGACCGCCGACTGGAAGCGCCACAGGTCGAACTTGTCCCAGTCGTCGCGGAACGGCGGCTCGATGGCCATGTCGCGGAACTGCACGCGGTGCGGCGGGCACTCGATCTGCACGTAGCCGCCGGCGCGGAAGGGCACGTCCTCGCCCTCGGGCAGCGCCAGCACCAGCTCCTTGATGAAGGTGGCGACGTTGCGGTTGCCCACCACGGTGCAGTTCCACTTGGCCACCGAGAACACCGAGGCCGGCAGTTCGATGCGCAGGTCGCGCTTGACCTTGACCTGGCACGCCAGGCGGCAGCCGTGGCGCGCCTGCGCCGGCGTGATGAAGCCCGTCTCGGTGGGCAGCAGGTCGCCGCCGCCTTCCTTGACCACCACCTCGCACACGCCGCAGGCGCCCTTGCCGCCGCAGGCCGAGGGAATGAAGATGCCCTGCCCCGACAGCGCGCCCAGCAGGGTGTTGCCCACCGGCGTCCTGAAGGCCTTGGCGGCGTCGTCGTTGACCGTCACCGTGACGTCGCCGCTGGCCACGAGCTTGCGGCGCGCGCCCAGCAGCAGCGCCACCAGCGCCAGGATGACGCCGGTGAACATCAGCACGCCCAGGAGCACCTCCTTCACAGCTGGATCCCCGAGAAGACCATGAAGGCCAGCGACATCAGGCCGGCCACGACGAAGGTGATGCCCAGGCCCTTGAGGCCGTCGGGCACGTTGGAGTACTTGAGCTTCTCGCGCACGCCGGCCATCGCGACGATGGCCAGCAGCCAGCCCATCCCCGAGCCGAAGGCGAACACCACGCTGTCGCCGAAGGTGTAGTCGCGCTCCTGCATGAACAGCGCGCCGCCCAGGATCACGCAGTTCACCGCGATCAGCGGCAGGAACACGCCCAGCGTCGCGTACAGCCGGGGGGCGAAGCGGTCCACCGCCATCTCCACCACCTGCGTGGCCGCGGCGATGGTGCCGATGAACAGGATGAAGGCGAGGAAGGTCAGGTCGACCTTGGCCAGCGCGGGGTGCAGCCCCGCCAGCGCCCCCTCGACCAGCAGGCCCTTGAGGATGAGCTGGTTCAGCGGCACCGTCAGCACCTGCACGAACACCACCGCCACGCCGAGGCCCAGCGCCGTCTCCACCTTCTTGGAGCAGGCCAGGAAGCTGCACATGCCCAGGAAGAAGGCCAGCGCCATGTTCTCGAGGAACATGCTCCGGATCAGGAGGTTGAGGGCGTGCTCCACGCTCAGTCCTTCTCCTGCAGTTCGGGCTTGATCGTGCGCAGCAGCCAGATGATGAGCGCCAGCAGGAACAGCGCCGAGGGCGCCAGCAGCATCAGCCCGTTGGGCTCGTACCAGCCGCCGTCGGTGACGAGCGGCAGGATCGTGACGCCGAACAGCTTGCCCGAGCCGAGCAGTTCGCGCGCGAAGGCCACCGCCAGCAGCAGCAGCGCGTAGCCCAGGCCGTTGCCGATGCCGTCGAGCAGCGAAGGCCAGGCCGGGTTGTTCATCGCGAAGCCCTCGGCGCGGCCCATCACGATGCAGTTGGTGATGATCAGGCCCACGTACACCGAGAGCTCGAGCGAGAGCTCGTACAGCGTGGCGCGCAGGATCTGGTCGACCACGATCACCAGCGAGGCGATGATCGACAGCTGCACGATGATGCGGATCGAGCCCGGCGTGTGGCGGCGCACCAGGCTCACCGCGAGGTTGGCCAGCGCGGTCACCAGCGTCACGCCGATGCCCATCACCAGCGCCTTGTCCATGCGCGTGGTGACGGCCAGCGCCGAGCAGATGCCCAGCACCTGCACCGCGATCGGGTTGTTGTCGACCAGCGGCGCGACCAGGGCGCGCCGTTCGGCCGGGCCGAACCAGCGGCTCATGCAACCCCCTTGGGCCTGCGGCCCGTCCCCCCGAGGGGGAGCGAGCGCTTTCGGAGCGGCCGTGCAGCGCTCATGCGGCCCCCTTGGGCCTGCGGCCCGTCCCCCCGAGGGGGAGCGAGCGCTTTCGGAGCGGCCGTGCAGCGCTCATGTAACCCCCCCCTCGCGGAACCGGCGCAGCCAGCGCCCGTAGCCGGCGTCCGACAGCCAGAACTGCACCAGCCGCGTGACGGCGTTGCTGGTCACGGTGGCGCCCGACAGGCCGTCGACGCGGTGCGGGTCGGCCTCGGCGGGCCCGGCCGGCCCCTTGATCACCTGCAGCTGCGGCTGCCACTGGGCGTCGTAACCCTTGCGGCCGCGCCACAGCGCCTGCCACCGGGGGTTGCCGATCTCGCCGCCCAGGCCCGGCGTCTCCTTCTGGTCGTAGAAGGCCAGGCCGGTGACGGTGTTGCCGTCCGGCGCCAGCGCGATGAAGCCGTAGACGGTGCCCCACATGCCCAGCCCCTCGACGGCCAGCACCACCTGCTCGGCCGGCCCGCTGCCGCCGGCCGGGCGCACGAAGTACGCGAGGCCGTGGTTCGGCACGCGTGCGATGCCTGCGCGGTTGGGCGGCGCGGCGCGGCTTTGCGCCGGGTCGTTGCGTGCGGCGCGCTGGTCGTAGTCCAGTGCATCGCGCTGCCCGGCCGGCAGCAGCGTGCCGGCGGCGAAGTCCACCAGCCGCGCCTCGATGCGCTGCTGGAACAGCGCGCGCTGTGCCGCGTCCGGCAGGTCCTGCCCGGGCGCGATCAGGCCGGCGGCCAGCAGCACGTTCTTCTGCATGTACAGGCGCGCCTTGGCCTTCTGCGTCGGCGCCAGCGCCACGGCGGCCACCGCCACCATCAGCGCGCAGACGACGCACACCACGGCGGCGAAGGCCACCGTGTAGCGCACGCTGTCGCGTTCAGCCACGCTCGCCTGCCTCGGCCGCGGGTTGCAGCCGGCGCCGGCGCCGGCGCACGTTGGCGCGCACGAAGACGTGGTCGACCAGGGGTGCCACCACGTTCATGAACAGCACCACCAGCATCACCGACTCGGGGTAGGCCGGGTTGAGGACGCGGATCAGCACGATCAGCGCGCCGGTGAGCACGCCCCACACCCACTTGCCGGCGTTCGTGAACGGCGAGGTCACCGGGTCGGTGACCATGAAGGCGGTGGCGAAGGCCCAGCCGCCGAGCACCATGTGCCACCAGAACGGCACCGCGAACCACGGGTTGGTGGCCGAGCCCACGGCGTTGAACACCGCCGACATGCCCACCGTGCCGAGCGCCACCGCGGCCATGGTGCGCCACGAGCCCACGCCGGTGGCGGCGATCACCAGTGCGCCGATCAGGCAGGCCAGGGCCGAGGTCTCGCCCATCGAGCCGGGCTCCAGCCCGACGAAGGCGTTCCACCAGGCGGCGGGCGTGGCGTCGAAGGGCGTGCCCGCGCTGCGCAGCTGCGCCATCAGCGTGGCGCCGGAGAAGCCGTCGATGGCCGCTCCGGGCGGCAGCGCGTTCCACACGCGGTCGCCCGAGATGGCGGCCGGGTAGGCGAAGAACAGGAAGGCGCGCGCGGCGAGCGCGGGGTTGACGAAGTTCATGCCGGTACCGCCGAACACCTCCTTGGCGAGCACGACGCCGAAGCTGATGCCCAGCGCGGCCTGCCACAGCGGCGTGGTGGGCGGCAGGATGAGCGGGAACAGCAAGCCGGTGACGAAGAAGCCTTCGTTGACCTCGACCTTGCGCACCACCGCGAACAGCACCTCCCAGGCGATGCCCACCGCCATCGTCACCGCGTACAGCGGCAGGAAGTAGAGCGCGCCGTGCACCGTGTTGGCGACCCAGCTCGAAGGCGCGTAACCGACCCCGAGCGCGCTGATCACGTCGTGGCGCCAGCCCTCGAGCGCGCCGGCCCTGGCCGGGTCGAGCGCCAGGTTGGCCTGCAGACCGGTGTTGTAGAACGCCATCGCGATGCACGGGAGCGCCGCGACGATGACCAGCACCATCATTCGCTTGAGGTCGAGCGCGTCGCGCACGTGCGCGCTGCCGCGCGCCACCTGGGCCGGCGTGTAGAAGAAGGTGTCGCCCGCCTCCCACAAGGGGTAGAAGCGTTCCAGGCGCCCGCCCTTCTCGAAGTGCGGGGCGATGCGGTCGAGCACCCGGCGCAGCATCGTCGTCACACCCCTTCCCTCTCGACGCGGTCGAGCACGCGGCGCAGCAGGGGGCCCCAGTCGGTCTTGCCGGGGCACACGAAGGTGGCCAGCGCGAGATCCTCCTCGTCGAGCTCGAGCGCGCCCAGCTCGACCGCGGCCTCGGCATCGCCCACCGCGAGCGCGCGCAGCAGGTGGGTGGCCAGGATGTCCATCGGCAGCACGCGCTCGTAGGCGCCGATGGGCACCATCGCCCGGTCGCCGCCGTTGGCGCTGGTGGTGAGCGCCAGGCCGCGCCGCGCGAAGTGCCCGGCCACCACGCGCCAGAGCGAGAACTTGCGCGGCTGCGGGCTGATCCAGCCGAACAGCTCGCGCTCGCGGCCCTCGTGCAGCGCCGAGACCTGGCGGTGCAGGCGGCCGAGGAAGGCCGTCTCGGGCGCCATCGCGGCGCGTCCGTCGAGCACCGAGCCGGACAGCACGCGCAGCTCGCCCCCGGCCAGCTCGCCGGCGCTCAGCTCGGCGATCGACGCGCCCAGGCGCGTGCGCAGCAGGCGCGGCGAGCGCACCGCCGGGCCGGCCAGCGCGACCACGCGCTCGACGTCGAGCACGCCGGTGGCCAGCAGGTGGCCGAGCGCGGCCACGTCCGCGGCACCGATGTGCCACGCGCTGCGGCCGAGGCCCACCGGAAACAGACGGTGCATGTGCACGCCCGGCGTGCCCGCCGGGTGCGGGCCGGCGAACTCGTGGCGCTCGGTGCGCCCGCCCGGCGCGGGCTCGAGGCGCGAGCCCGGGGCCACGCACAGGAAGACCGGGCAAGGCGCCAGGCGCTCGAGCGCCGCGAGGCCGCGCTGCAGGTCGTCCTCGCGCCCGGCCAGCACCAGCTGCGGGTCGGGGGCGTGGGGCTGCGTGTCGTGGGCGGTGACGAAGATCGCGTCGGGCACCGCCTGCTCGCCCGGAATGCGGCCGAAGGGGCGCGTGCGCCAGGCCGTCCACAGCCCGCTCTCGAGCATCAGCGCGCGCACCGCCGCGCCGTCGGCCGCGCGGACGTCGCGCGGCTGCGTGGCAAAGGCCACCTGCGCGGCCGGGCCGTCCTCGTCGTCGACCTCGATCACGACCGACAGCAGCGCTCGCCGCTCGCCGCGATGCACCGCCGCGACGGTGCCGGCCGCCGGCGCAGTGAACTGCAGCGCCGGCTGCTTGGGGTCGGCGCACAGGCGCTGGCCGCGCCGCACGTGCTCGCCCGGCTGCACCGCCGGGCGCAGGCGCAGCCCCGGCGCGTCGGCGCCGAGCAGCGCCACGTGGCGCACCGCGCGCGCGTTCTCCACGGCACGGCCCGGCGCGCCCGCCAAGGGCAGATCCAGGCCACGGGTGATGCGGTGCAGGGCCATCGGCGGTGCCGCGCTAGGAGGTATGCCTCGGTTGGCGCGACGCCGCGCGTCGCGCACTGCCATCGAATGCGCGACAGCCTATGCCGCGCCCCGCGGCGCGGTCTGATGCAGGTCAAGCGCCGGCACGCGGCGCCCGCCCGGCCCTACTTGAGGAAGAACAGCACCAGCAGCAGCAGCACCGCGAGGCCCTGGAAGACGACCCGCATCGTCATCCACTCCTCGCTGGTGTGGTGCAGCACCTCGCCGTGACGTGCCATCGAGACCACGCCGCCGACGAACGAATACAGGGTCGCCAGCAAGGCGACCACGAGGCCGAAGCCCACCAGGTCCATGGCGCTCTCCCACGCCGGCCGCCACCGGCCGCCGCATGGGCCCCTGGTACACCCGCCGCCGGCCGGCTCGTTGAGCCGGCTCAATGACGCCGCAGTTGGCGCTTGATCAGACGCCGAGGCGGCCGCGATCGCCGCGCCAGGGCGACTTTGATCTGCGGCAAGCACGCAGGCCCCGGCGTCGCACAACATAGGACGCAAATCCAGCAGGTGAAACACCGCCGCGCCGGAAGCCTCGCGTTCTCCGGCCCACCCTGACGCAGCCCGCGCCGCCGCACCCCACCCAGGCCCTCCATGTACCAGATCGTCCACCGCGAAGCCTTCTCGGACACGACCTTCCTGTGGGAGGTGGCCGCGCCCGACGTGGCGCGTGCCGCCGAACCCGGCCACTTCGTGATGGTGCGCCTGCACGAGGGCAGCGAACGCATCCCGCTGACGGTGGCCGACTACGACCGCGAGCGCGGCACGGTGACGCTGGTGATCCAGGCACTGGGCAAGACCACGCTCGAGATGCGCGACCACTTCAAGGCCGGTGACACCTTTGCCGACTTCGTCGGCCCGCTCGGGCTGCCGCAGCACGTGTCCAAGGTGGGCCATGTGGTGCTGGTGGGCGGCGGGCTCGGCGTGGCGCCGGTGTATCCGCAGCTGCGCGCGTTCAAGCAGGCCGGCAACCGCACCACCGGGATCATCGGTTTCCGCAACAAGGACCTCGTGTTCTGGGAGGACAAGTTCGCCGCGTTCTGCGACGAGCTGATCGT